>DATIHV010000283.1:0-4991 GCA_035480295.1 Gammaproteobacteria bacterium | reverse complement strand
GAATTTGCAGTCGTAAAATGCTGCGGGAATTTTGTGGGTAATTCATACAAAATGCTACGCCCCTTAGTATTTAGCGTTTCATCCCCGTCAAGAATTATCGATGGCGCTGTATCTTTACACTTACCATTTTCAGTGCCTATACCAACATAAATATAGGCCTTGCCATTTAACTCTAGCGCAGCATAATATTGTTGCAGCAATAACATTTTTTCTAGTGAATACGTAAAAGCACCCCACACATCAAAGATAATGTGCACAGCAAATTTGTGTTGCGCTAAAACAACTTCAGCCTTGCCATTATAATAGATAAATTTTTCAGGGTATTTATCTAATGCACGCTTTATCTCACCAAAATGATCTTTAGAGATCCCGATAATACTCTTTATGAATGGGCCAGTGGAGGTGTCTTTTAGTAATTCTTGCATTGCTATGGCTTTGCCGCACCCGGCATCTAGAATAGTTATTGGGCCATGTTTATCATAAGAAGATTTGACTAAAAGCTTGATATCGGTGTTCAATAAATCTTTATATTCCTTTATGTCGCGGTGATTATTAGTAAGGTTAGATGATGTTTGATCAGCCAAGTCATGTAGTCGTGTTCTGTTGTTAGCGGTGACAAGGGTAAATTGTGGTGTAACTGGTGCAGCAGTAGTTACTGGCAATGTTAACGGCGGGGTAGGGGTTGACGCCCAAAATGGCGGTGGCGGAGGTGTTATGGAAAAAGTCGTAGTTGTAGCCGGACTTTGTTGTACACGATGTAGGTGATGCTGCGTCGTTGTGACTTTTTTAATAGTCATTTGTTTGTATTGCGTGGTGAGTTGTGTGTCTTGTTTTAAGCGCTTATGCATATTTTGCTCGGGTTGTGTCATTTCGAGCGGTATTTTCTTGAAGGTAGGAATATTTGTCAACAGCGTTTGGGCTTAAACTGGTTGCAAAGGTAGTTAGGAGTTTTGTAGTGGCAAAAAAAAACCACTTCCGGCAATGCCAAGAAGTGGCTTTTTATGAAAAGAATTAGGCTACTAAGTCTTTTACTTTCTTCAGTGGGCGAATACGCACTACATTGCGTGCTGGCTTCGCTTTGAATACTGTTGGTTCGCCAGTAAATGGATTAACGCCTTTACGTGCTTTAGTTGCTGGTTTACGTATCGCAACAACTTTCATTAGGCCAGCTAGAGTGATTTGGCCTGGACCGCGTAAATGAGACGCAATCATTGGCTCAAAGCATTCAAGCACTGCAGTAACGTCTTTCTTGCTTAGTGAAGTTTGTTCAGCAATGAAAGCAATTTGCTGTGAGCGAGTTAGCGCTTTGCTAATTCTAGTGGTTTTGGTAGCTGTAGAGGACTTAGTCTTTTTACCCTTGCCTTTCTTCGCTGTTGTGGCGCTAGCAGTAGTTTTTTTCTTTTTCTTGGCCGTTGTTGATGATGTTGTAGAACGTTTCTTCTTAACCATATTAGAGCTCCCTTCTCAGGTTTGAGTTTACATTGAAAAAATTACATGTGCTATATAATAGCTCATTAAAGCTATTTGGCATTATTTTTCGCTAAATTTCAAGTCTTATGCACATGTTAGTTGTGCAACAAACAAAAATATAGCTGAAACTGCACGTTTTTATATGCTTTAGGCACGATGATGTTGCAATCCTACCCTATTTTGCGTACAATCGCGTTCTTAATTAAATATCTGCTCATCAGGGGCTACAAGATAATGAATACATTTAGCGCAAAACCAGCCGAAGTTAAACGCAGCTGGTACATCGTGGACGCCAAGGGCAAAAACCTAGGCCGTATGGCAAGCAGGGTTGCGGCTATTCTGCGTGGTAAGCATAAGCCTGAGTTTACGCCACACGTAGATACTGGCGATTTCGTGATTATCGTTAATGCTGCTGAAGCGGCAATGTCTGGGAAAAAGTCGCAGGACAAGCAATATTATCGCCACTCCCAATATCCAGGCGGTCTAACCGCAATGAGTTATTCCAAGCTGCTAGAAAAGCACCCAACTCGTCCATTTGAGTTGGCTATAAAAGGCATGTTACCAAAAAATTCCTTGGGACGTGCAATGTTTAGCAAGCTTAAAGTTTACCCTGGCGCCGAGCACCCACATACTGCTCAGCAACCAGAAATCTTAGAAGTTCTATCTTAAAGGTATTTATTCATGGCAAAATCAGCAGCAGCAGTTAAGCAGTTTTATGGAACTGGCAGACGCAAAAGCTCTACTGCACGCGTGTTTTTACGCACCGGCACTGGCAAAGTAACAATTAACTCTCTATCTGTAGACGAATACTTTGGGCGCCCTACTGCGCGTATGGTTGTTTGGCAGGCATTACAAGCCGTTGAAATGAGCGATAAGGTTGATCTTAAAATCACCGTGCGCGGTGGTGGCGATATGGGCCAAGCTGGCGCGATTCGTCATGGTATTACCCGTGCATTGATAAATTTTGATGAAGAATTTATTGGTAAAAACAAAACAGCTGCTAACGAAGCAGATGAATTTGCGAACATTAAAGACAATTCTTTCCGCCGCATTTTACGTAAAGAAGGCTTTGTAACTCGCGATTCACGCAAAGTGGAACGTAAGAAAGTTGGCCATCGTAAGGCACGTAAGAAAGAACAATACTCAAAACGTTAATATATTATATTGTGTACAGAACCCCGCTATATGCGGGGTTTTGTTTTTGTGCAGCATCATTTGCGTGCAATTACCAACAAGAAGTGTTCCGCTAGATAAGGGTTGACATTTAGTCATGTAGCTGATATCCTGCCCCAGATTCACCACAACGCATAATTACAATGATTTTTTAAGAGGGTACCGAAATGCCACAAGGACAAGAACCAGAAGCAAAAAGACTTAAACCACAGGAAAGTGCAATCGCACCAACGTCAGGCTCCAGCAGTGCTGGTAGTTCTCCCGGTCTAGCTACTGTTGCGAGCGCAGCCACTGCGCCAGTGCAACCCTTGTCCGACGCTATGATCCGAGTAGGAATGCTGTTTAGCCATAAATCCCCTAATGGAACAGCGCACGTAGAAGCAGCAGAGAAGAAACGCGGATTTGAACAAGTTTCTAATGTTGGCTCTAGCAGCAGTTCTAGCGCAATTAAGCCCCAAGATTTAGATACTGAAATTGACGAAGCCGAGAAGGTGGCCGCTGCAGCTGAACAAGCCGCGCAGCAGGCACGTAAAAAGGCCGCAGATTTGCGTGAAGCCAAGCGACAAAAAGAACATACAGCACAAGTGCGAGCTGCAGCTGATGAACGTGTAGCTCTGCTCCATAGTAGGTGCTCAGAATTAGATGTTGTGCGTGATGGATTGGTAAAAGCAAGAGAAATATTCTCTCTATGGGATCAATCTACTACCAAGTTGGAGAATATTACCGGTAGTCGCTTAACTCGTGAATATAGGGACGCTCATCCAGAACTGTTTCCAACGACATATCAAGGGGCTGTAGATGAAGCCAATCTACACATCAAAAATTTTACACACGAGGTTTTAGAACTTAATAAAGCTTTAAATATAAAGTTTGCTGTATCTCCGGCCGCTGTAGCTACTGCAGCGGTTACCGGCATTATAGCTGGTGCACCTATGATAGCAAGCGCGGCTGCTTCTGCGCCAGCTGGATCAGCTAGCCAGCCTGCGACGCAGCCACTTCAAGGTGAGCAAGTTCAAACATGTCACTTTTTACAGAGAAAACTTACTGTAGCGCAATTAAAATCAGTTCAAGAAGCGCGCCTTGCTTTTAAAACATGGGTTCTTTCCTGCTCGCCAATTTATTACATCTTTGGAAAAGCCTATTGTGATCTTTTAATTACCGCACCGGAAGGAGATCGGGCCCGTCTGGAAAAATACGTAGCTGAAAGAATACGTAGTGGATCCCTAGATGGTGAGAGCGTGGCATTTTTAACCGATCCAAAAAAAGTTTACGATCAGTTTGCTGTCCTTAATTCAGCATCAGCAGCCGGTTCAGCCGCAGCGGCGCCAGCCACTAGCTCGTCATCTGCTGCATCCTCAAATGCTGCCGGCGCTCCAGGAAGCTCATCATCCCCGCGTTTTAGCCCTTAGCCTAACGCTGCTATGCGCCAGTTAACCAGTTGGCGCAATAGCAGACATTCTGGTAGGATCAGCGCGATATATGGAAGCATCGCAATGACCTATCACGGGAGTATGCATGAGTACTGGCGACAGGGACGATACCGACACCAGCCGACGACAATTCTTAACAGCAGCGAGTACAGTAATAGGCGGCATAGGCTTAGGATTGGCTGCGGTGCCATTTATTGGCTCATGGCTGCCTAGCGCTAAAGCACAAGCTTTAGGTGCGCCTGTAGATGTAGATTTAAGCAAAGTTGAGGAAGGGCAAAAGATTACCGTGCCCTGGCGTGGGCAACCGGTGTTCATTGTGCATCGCACTAAAGAAGAACTGTCTGCGTTACCGTCTTTAAACAATATGTTGCGCGATCCATTATCGCACGAAGATCAACAGCCCAAATATATTACCGAACTCTATCGATCTATTAAGCCGGAATATTTAGTATTGATCGGCATTTGTACCCATTTAGGCTGCGTGCCATTATTTAGACCTGCGCCAGGTAGCGTAGAAGCAGATTGGAAGGGCGGGTTTTTTTGCCCGTGCCATGGCTCTAAATATGATTTGGCAGGCAGGGTATATAAAGATGTGCCGGCGCCATTAAATCTAGTAGTACCGCCATATAAATATCTAAGTGATTCAGCAATTCGTGTGGGAGAAAGCCCAGCATGATATTTACTAAAGTTATGTCATGGATTGATGCACGTTATCCGCTGAGCGCCTTTATTAAAGAACATACGTCCGGCTATTACGCGCCGAAGAATTTTAATTTTTGGTATTACTTCGGAGTATTATCCTTGGTAATGCTGGTAAATCAATTAATCACCGGCATATGGCTAGCAATGAGCTATAACCCCTCAGCTAGCGGTGCGTTTGCGTCAATTGAATACATCATGCGCGATGTGAATATGGGT
>DATIHV010000282.1:0-6683 GCA_035480295.1 Gammaproteobacteria bacterium | reverse complement strand
ATCTACCAACCCATCTACCAACCCATCTACCAACCCATCTACCAAACCTATCTGGGTAGGCTGTTTCAATGAAAACTCGGGCGACCTATAAAAAGTGGCTATAAAGAAGAAATCCGATTCAAACTTTGGCTTCCGCAATCCTGCCGCCACCATAGCTGCGCGCATTTTCTTAATCCCATGTCCCATACGTTCCACCTTGTCTAAACGATAAAATAGATCAGCTATTATTTCGTTACGCCGTACTGAAAGGCTGCCTAATTTTGCTTTATTAAGACCACGTGGTAGACCGCCAGGATTCACTATCTCAACTCGATCATCATAGATCTCTACGCCGATCTGCGTGCCCGTTACAGTATAATCACGATGCACTATCGCATTAACCACTGCCTCACGTAATACTTCTAATGGTATTTCATAAATGTCATATCGATTAACGCCGCGTATCTCACTGCGCACATTTAGATGCCGTTTAATAAACGCCATGGCTTCATTAAATTGAGTAAGAAGATCATCTCGTACATCACGTCGATCATAAATATGCAGCCGCTCCGTACCCTTGAACGCAGCTAGAACCATTTGCGATTGATGAATATATTTATAAACATTGCTAGCAAAAAACATGATCCCTGCATTATTAACATTAAACTCATCTGCAACACTGAGACTGCGCAGGAAGTCCTCCACTGAAGTACGGCCCAAACGTATATTTGCCTCTTTAGCAAAAATTTTTATTTTAGTCTTAGAAATATTTTCAAATGTAAAATTAGATACCGTCTTGATTTCAAATGATTTCGAATCATTCTCTATAAACATTATCTCAAGCTCTTCATGACTCATCTTTTGTGTCGAACCATTTAATCGCCTATAGTAACCAGAGCTGCATGAATAAGGTTTTTTTAATCCTTCTTTTACTTCTATGGCAATAATATTGCTGATTTGACTTATAAAAACTTCTATGGGCGGTTTACAATTGCGTGTTAAATCATTAATTTTTGCTTTGAGATCATTAGTTAATTGTTCCCCAGTAGTCGTGCCTCGATCAGACACTCCTAATAACAATGTGCCACCCCTAGAGTTTGCAAAGGCTACTATGTCCTGATCAATGCGCGGCGAATAATGTTCTTTAAATTCTACAGTTAACCCTTCACCGTCGCGAATAAGGATCGATATTCTTTCAACGTCTAATTCTTGCTCAACAACTAACAAAGACATTTGCTGCTCCGATGCATAGCTGGATGAATTTACAGCATAATTTATCATAAGCATTTTGTTTCATCAACTACATAACTCTACAAAAAACGCTATGGAATTTTTACCCACTAGCGCATAATATATATTCACAGCAACCAATTAGCATGGAGTACCATCATGGGTGATAAAGGCAAAGGCAGCAATCGCAAACTTGAACAAAAGAAGAAAGCCAAAGATAAAGACAAGAAGTAATAGCGACGAACCTGACTCTGAGATCCCCGATAAATCCTACGGATTTTCGGGGATGACAGAAAATATGTCAGCCTATAAATCCTGGCTTATAGTACACCGAAATATCCGGCGTCTTATTATGTACAATGACCCATTCGCGTGAAATGTACGAATGCGGCGGACGCACAATTAATTTTCTAGAAACAGCTTTGTCATCCAACAACCATTTTACTGGTCTACCTGTTTCCTTGCCATCAACTTTTTCTAAGCGCGTTTCTTTATCATTTGCGAACGTTTGCATAAAACGATTCGGTGAAACACCTAAAAACGGCTCAAATACTACGGCATCACCAGGCGCTTTTTCATCGATCAACAAACCGTGACGGATCATAGATTTGTACATTTCGCGCGCTTTGCTTTTAGTATATGGATGTAAAAATACAACTTTACGCACGCCGGCCGCGATAATATGCTTGGTACAGGTATGACAAGGGTATGTGTTGATGTACATCGTGCAATCCCTCACCGCTATACCACGGCGTGCAGCATCTAATAATGCTGACATTTCGGCATGTGTTGAACGCTTATATTCGGTAATACCACTGATTTCGTCGCGCAATAAATTTTGATCTTTAGGCGACAAATGCAAGCGATCGGCAATTTTTTTGGCAATTTGATCTAAATGTATGTGATTAAAGTCAAATGGTTGTTTAAAATCGCGTTGATCGTCTTGCTCTGCGCGTGGATGCAATGGGTGATCGTGATGTGCAAAATGCCCACCCCCTACTTTGCTCACGTCGTTAAATCCTGACGCCACCAATTCATTTTCTTTGTTTACAATCACTGCGCCAACCTGGCGATCGAGATCTAATGATCGATACGCCGCAGCTTGAGCGCAAAACATAAAGTATTCTTCAAACGTTGGCTCTGCAAAAGGATCATTAAATAACACGGTAAGAAACCGATGAATTTGCTGCGTTAAATTCGCGTCTTGATATATAAAGTAATTGGCTATTGAATAACACTTAAATAAATTTTGCCCTACGCGTTTTAGATCCGGATGCGTTTCTTCTTGATCTTTACGAATTAAAAACCGTGCCAATGTATCGCTATCGTTGATCTTTTCAGCAGTATATGTGTCCTCTAAATACAAGGCTTCCGCTTTGCGGATCTCCATCTCGGCACCGAGTTGCAATTCGCTATTGATCGCTGCAATTTCGCGTTGTGCTTCTTCTATGCTGGTGTGACGTAAACGCAGCTTCTTTTCTAAATATTTTAAGGTAGCTTCCGCGTCGCTGTAAATGGCTATTGATACAAAATTACGCCCGTAAACTGTAGATAACAACTCTAACTCTTCACGATTTTTTAAAGAACGCACGAGATATGCAATCTTTTTATATTTGTAGCTCAATTCCGGCCGCGTAAAAAAGATTTTTTCTATGGCTTTTCTAGCCCAAAAGTCATTACCGTGAATTTGGCGTTGCTTGGTGCCGTATTGCATTTTCCAATAACATTCACCAAATTGCGTGCTATTATTGCGTTTTGCAAAATTTTCTGCGATGCGAATTGTGACGACATGATACCCTGCGCGGGCTAAAGCACTGGCCAAGCTGTCAGCTACTTCATCAAAATTTACCCCTAAACCCCCGGCTAAGCCGATGATTAATTCGTTTTCGATGTTATTGAGGCTGGCGGTGCTTAGTACCAAGGTTTACCCCTTGTTCATTGCTTATTAGTTTGTCACTTCCCTTTAATAGTAGTATAATTGCTAATAATTTACGCGCCACACGAATAAACACGTATATGAACATAGAACAATATACCTATTACGAAAGTCCGATCGGACGCATTTTATTAGCAGGAACAAACGACACGCTGCTATTACTGAGCCTTCCAGAAGGCAAAATGCAACGCGAGCCGCAAGGCACTTGGCACTACAATCCAAACGCATTTAGCGACTGTAAGGCGCAATTAAATGAATACTTTGCAGGCAAGCGCAAGGTATTTAACGTTAATTACGTGCTGCAGGGCACAGAGTTTCAACAGCTCGTCTTAAAACGCGTGGCAGCGATACCGTACGGCCAGACCGCTTCGTATAGCGACATAGCACAGCAAATCGAGCAACCCAAGGCGGTACGCGCCATAGGCGGCGCCAATGCTACTAACCCTCTGCCCATAATAATTCCGTGCCATCGCGTAATCGGCAAAAATGGCGCCCTCACGGGATTCGGTGGGGGTTTGCAAACCAAAGGTTATTTACTCAACCTGGAAGCAGCGCTACCTTCTAGCTATAATGGATGAATGGAAAATAAAGTAAAGCACACAGTCACCGGCGACAAGATCATCATTGAAATGTTGACAAATCGCTTCACACACGATTTAGTTGAAGTGCTTAAGAACGCGTATCCGCATACCACATTAATCGAATACGATGAAGTAGAGTTTAACCTACACCAGATCAAAATGATCGATAGTTCTTCAATCGGCTTCTTATTTGAAACGCACAACAAGTTAAGTGCGGACGGTAAACCTAAACTTACCATTTCTGTTGGCGACAATACCGAGCTGCGCGAATTACTGCGTAAGTTTCAGGTAGATTTGTTGCTGCGGGTGAAATAACGACTACTGCTACCTTACTCGCAATACTAGCACGTATCCCAAAATCAAAAACACCATCGCTGGCACCATTGCAGCCACCATTGGCGATAATCCAACTACTGATGTTAACGGGCCAAAAATTGAATTCAGAGTGTGGAAGGTAAAGCCCATCAAGATCCCAACCACCATTTTTAAACCCATGGAAGAAGATCGCAATGGTCCAAATGCAAATGGCACCGCTAAAAACACCATAACTAAAGCGGCAAAGGGTTGCATCATTTTTAACCAAAAGGCGCGTTGATATTCAATGGCGTTTAGATCTTGTGCGACACGGCTTTTAATTACACGCCATAATTTGATCAATGTTAAACACTCTAAGTGCTTGACGTTTGCGGTTTGCAAGAGTTCGGTATCTAATAACTCTGCCACTTGCTTGGTGGCGGTTTGCTCTATAATCAATGCATCCTTGGTAAATTTGGTACCACTGATGTCTTGTAAATTCCAATGCTTACCATCTTTGATAGCACTCTTAGCGTGTGATACCTCTTGCAGCACCAATTGATCATCAAAACTATAACGAGTTACATGTTGTAACTTTGTCACCTCTTGCACTGATCCAACATGCACAAATTCATCGTTATGCCGCACCCAAGTACCATATTGGGTTTGAATAGTTTTGCCTTGACTTAATGCTTGAGTTTTTTTATTTTTTGCCCACGCTTCAGTATATGGCGAAACTACTTCACCACAAATGAACATTATTAGTGTTAACAACAGCCCAGCTTTTATAGCTGCCCACGCAATTCTAGGTACCGACACAGTTGCAGCACGCATTGCCACAAGCTCACTGTATTTACCAAGACTTCCTAGCGCCAACAATGAACCAAGTAACGCTGCCCATGGAAAAATTATATATAATTTTCTAGGCATGGACATCACAATATATGCCAACGCGGTCGCTAAAGTATAATTGCCTTTACCAACAATACGTAATTCATTCACAAAATAAAAAAATATATCAACCGCTAACAGCCCAAATGTTACAATTGAAATCGTAATTATTACTTGCTTGCCAATGTAACGATCTAATATTTTCATGATTTAAATATTCTGTATTTTAATTCTGCAAGCCTACCTGCCACATGCAATAATAAAACTATCGCACATAACAACAGCAACGCATGCAACGCCCAAATGCCTGGAAATTCCGGCAATTTACCACTGCCGATCCAACGCTTGGCAATAGTCATTAAATTATAATAAATCATATAAATCAAAACTGCTGGTAAAAACTTCGCGTATCTACCTTGCCGTGGTTGCACTTTTGCTAGCGGGATCGCAATTAAACTTAATAAAATTACCGCAATTGGCATGGCTAAGCGCCATTGTAATTCCGCAACGTCTTCAGGTAATTTTGATTTAAGCAATGTTCCAGATGGTCGTACGTGTTCTTTATTAGGAACTGCCTCCGCTGTATACTTTAATTGCCGACCGTATTCGTTAAAAGCCGTAATCGCATAATTAGCACTCCCCGGTGTTCCAACATAACGGTGGCCGTCATGTAACACTAAATAATATTGCTGTGCATTTTCACGTTTAATCTCGGCTTTTTTAGCGGTGATTACCACCATTGAATCAGTTGTTTCTTCGGGAGCATTTTTAGGTTGCTGCGCAATAAATATATTGTGCAATTCGCCACTTGGTAATACGTTTTCTACGTAAAACACCAAATTATCATTATCTTCAATTGTCTGAAAACTGCCTGGGGTTATAGCATTAATCACCCCCGTTGCTTGTCCTTTGGCTAAAATCTTTTCGCGTTCAGCGCTAATGCGCGGCACAATTCCTACACTAATTATGCCTACTACAACTGCGACTCCTGCAGATATAAATAATGTTATGCGTATCAAACGCGCCCAATCAAAACCTGAAGTGAGCAAGACTGCGATTTCGCTATCGGCATGTAAACGACTAAAAGTAAATAAAATTGCTACAAACATGGCGACTGGAGCTAAAATTGCAAACAATTCTGGAATTGATAACCCCACGACTTGCAGCAATAAACTAAGCGGCAATTTACCCGCCGCCGCTTTTGCTAGAAACATAACAAATTTATTGCTAATGGCAATGAACAGTAGCACGAACACAATCGCAAAAAACGTGTTCAAGATTTCTTTAGAAATGTACCTGGCTATTACCATATTTGAGTATATTGCTTATATGTAGCTAGAGTATATAATTTTGACATAGATCACGTATAAGCGCGAATTAATTAGAAAGTTACAACGGTGGTAAGCTCATGGATTTTAACATAAAAACTGGACAGCCAGAAAAACAACGTACAAATTGTTTAGTTTTACCTGTATTTGAGGCAGGTAAATTACCTGAAACCACTGCAAATATTGACCGCATAACCAAAAATCACCTTGCCGCGGTTTTAAAATTAGGCGACATGCAAGGCAAGGTTGGGCAAACTGTAGTACTTCATAACGTACCAAATGTAGCTGCAGAGCGAATTATGCTAATTGGCTGTGGCAAAGCTAACGAATTCACCGATAGAACTTTTCGTGAAGTCATAAATAAAATGGCTACCGCGGTAAATAATTTGAATGTGCGCGATGCCGTGTGTTGCGTAACTGAGCTAACTGTCCCAGATTATGACA
>DATIHV010000281.1:0-3127 GCA_035480295.1 Gammaproteobacteria bacterium | reverse complement strand
TGCACAGAGCCAGATTTGCCCTGTATATTAGTGCTTGTTGCGCCAGCAGACTTTTGTGACCGTTTAATCATTTCGTCCCATGCTTGTTTAAATTCGGCTTTGTAACGATCCACTATCGGACCTTCGTACTTTACCTGTATGTGATAACTTTGATTCTGCCAGTGCGCAAGAACTACAGTGATTCTATCTTTTGTATCACCTCTGCTGGACATATCGTACCTCATAACTCATTAGACATATGTTTCAGTATAATCAAATTGACCGAATGACGTGAAAAAATACTGTTAATTTACATAGTAATTGTATTAATTTTGCGCTTAAATCAGTGTATATAACGATGATATTTGTTTAATATTGTGCAAGTATTCTCTCAGTAGTTAACAGCGTGAAACAATCTGCTTTTGCTTGAGCAACTAGCAGGCGATCAAACGGATCGGTATGTATTGCAGGTAATTTTTCTAATTGTTCTATATGTTTTGTTTCTAGGTTTATCCACGCAAAACCAGACTCTTCAACAATATCGACCAGATTGTTTGGTGCAGTCAATTTGCCTAGCCCTTTTTTAATGGCTATTTCCCAATAGCTCACTACGCTAACCGCAATGTAATTACGATCATCGTTAATAATGTGCATGAATTCCGCTATTTTTACGCGCTCATCGGCTAAGCACCATAAGAGCACAGACGTATCGAGCAAATATTTCACTCAAAAAATCCTTTAAAGTCTTCCGGCAATTGATCAAAATCATCACTTATTTTAATTTTGCCTTTCCATAGACCCAATTTTCTACCCTTATTTTTGTTATATTCGGTTAATTGGGCAATGGGTTGGCCATTTTTGCAAATGATGATTGTCTCATGCTCGTGTTGCACTTGCTCTAGATATCGAGACAGATTGGTCTTGGCATCATGAATATTTATAAACTGCATTGTTGGCTCCTTGTGGGGCATAGGTATTAGCTTAGCTAAACTTAGCTAAGTTGTCAAGCCATTAAACCATGTTATTATCTTGCCTAGCCACCAACCGGAGTTTTGCATGCACCCTCTTGCCCCCATAATCAATGCCGCTTTTGCGCAAAAAGACTCGTTGTCGCCAGGCAATGCAGATGCAGCTTATAAGGATGCAGTTGCACAAACCATAGCAGAATTAGAAGCCGGCACAGTGCGCGTGGCGGAAAAAATCAACAATGTTTGGCTAATCAATGAATGGGTCAAAAAGGCGATTTTGTTGTATTTTCGCCTGCATGAAAATCAAATAATCAATGCCGGGGATTACAATTTTTACGACAAAGTAGGTCTGCGCTTTGTGGATTACACAGCGGATCAATTAAAACAACTTCAGATCCGCATTGTGCCCCCATCAATCGCGCGTATAGGGACGTATATTGCGCCTAATTGCGTTTTAATGGCATGTTACATAAATATCGGCGCTTCGATTGGCAGCGGCTCTATGATTGATATATGGAGCACAATCGGATCTTGTGCACAGATTGGTAAAAATTGTCATATTTCCAGTAACGCAGTGATAGGCGGGGTATTAGAACCGCTACAAGCTAATCCCGTTATCATCGAAGACAATTGCTTTGTAGGTGCCGGTGCCGCCATTGTTGAAGGCGTAATCGTAGAAGAAAACTCCGTCATAGCTATGGGCACCAAAATAGGCCAAAGCACCAAAATTTATGACCGCCGCAAAGATGAAATCTTTAGCGGCCGCGTCCCTGCCGGTTCAGTTATCGTACCCGGCACCTTGCCTGGGGATAATGGCAAATACAGTCTGGACTGCGCAGTGATAATTAAAACTGTAGATCCTGCTACACGTGCTAAAGTTAGCATTAATGACTTGTTAAGAGAAAACATTAATGACTGACAGTCGAACTATTGAATTAACCAAGCAATTGGTTGGTCGCCCTTCGCTTACGCCACATGATGCCGGTTGTATAGATATCATTGGCGCCGTACTCAAAAATTTAGGATTTACGATTCATTTAATGCCATTTGGTGAAACAAGTAATTTATGGGCGTCACATGGCGCTGGAGCACCGCATTTTGTATTTTTAGGTCACACCGATGTAGTACCAACGGGTGATCGCGCATTATGGTTGCATGATCCGTTCACACCAACTATTGATGACGGCAAATTATATGGCCGTGGCGTTGCGGATATGAAAGGCGGCATTGCCGCAATGTTGAGCGCGATGGAGCAATTCATTGCGCAACATCCTAAACACAAAGGGACAATTAGTTTCCTAATCACTAGCGATGAAGAAGGCCCAGCGCTGGACGGCACACAAAAAGTTGTAGCCAAATTAATAGACAACAATGTTAAGATCGATTGGTGTTTAGTTGGCGAACCAGGTAGTCAAGTTTCACTAGGTGATACATTAAAATTAGGCGCGCGCGGATCGTTAACAGGCACAGTAGTATTTACTGGCAAACAAGGACACGTTGGACATCCACATAAAGCAAAAAATCCTATTCATGCGACATTAAATACTTTGCATAATTTAACCCAAATCAAATGGGATGAAGCCACTACAGAATTTCCAGCGAGTAGTTTGCAAATCACCAACATGCACTCAGGAGTTGGCGCAGAAAACGTTATCCCTGAAACTTTATATTGCCAATTTAATATACGTTTTGCGCCCGGCGTAACACCGCAACAGTTAAAAACTACCATTAAAGAAACATTAGATATGCAAGCCTTGCCATATAACATTGACTGGCGTCAAGGCGGTGAACCATTTGTATCAACGCAAGGCTCTTTAACCGCCGCATGTATTAATGCAATAAAAGATGTGCTAGGTAAAACACCAGTTTTATCGAATATTGGCGGTACTTCCGATGCAAGGTTTATGGTTAAAACCGGCTGTGAAGCAGTAGAGTTGGGATTATTAAATGCCACGATTCATGCGGTGAATGAAAACGCTGCGTGCGCGGATCTCGATGCGCTAACGCAGATTTATTTGCAGGTGTTGGAGCAATTGCTAGGTTCATTATGACTTTCGCGTCAGATTGATTCCCTTGGCGCTTTATATAGTAAGCTTATCTATGGGATATCCTGTTTTTGGCAGCATTAAGTTCATCTAGTTTTTCGGTTAATTCTTTCATGACATCTGGTGGGAGACTGT
>DATIHV010000280.1:0-3734 GCA_035480295.1 Gammaproteobacteria bacterium | reverse complement strand
TAATGCCGTAATACAACTTGCGCTCCATTATCTTGAAGCGCTCTATACTGGTATGATCGTGGGACATTGCGTGGTAAACAAATAAACGCGGTAAATAGAATAACCCTGCAAACCAGGTTACCATGAAAATTATATGTACTGCTTTAATCCATAACATGGCTAATGAGTATATAGATAATCACCAGTAATGAGAACTTAAATGAGCTTAAATATTACCGAAGCTGCAGCAAACAAAGTGTTGCAACTAATTACTGAAGAAGCTAATCCACAGCTAGCCTTGCGCGTATATATCGTCGGGGGTGGTTGCTCAGGTTTTCAATATGGTTTTGCGTTTGATGCAGCACGCAATGACGATGATACCATTATCGAAAAGAGCGCGATCAAAGTGCTTGTCGATGCCTTAAGCCTGCAGTACTTAATTGGCGCTACGATTGATTATGTAGAAAACTTACAAGGTGCGCACTTTGTAGTGCAGAATCCTAATGCCAATACTACTTGCGGGTGTGGATCTTCTTTTAGTGTCTGATGACACTGCATACGAAATAGCATAAAATGGAGGCACGGAAGCACTCTACATGGATTTGTATGTATCTTTTCAAACGCATAATTAAACACTTTGCTATTTTACTTGCTACGTTGCCATCGGTATCAATGGGTGCAACCTTTGGTATGGATTTGTTGGTGAACGGTTTTGGTACCGTGTGTGCCAGCAAATCTGATCTACCTAAATACAATTATGCCAGTATCCCGGTTTATCCATTTGCCACACAGTTAGGCACAGTGAATCCATATGTTGCTAGCTTGCAATATACACCTGGTTATGTGGGCGCTGAGCGCCGCTGGAATTTTTTACCTAACAGTAAATTTGGTCTGCAATTTACTGCCTTATTTAATGATAAATTTAAAGCGGTAACGCAATTGCTGGCCGGTGCGGAGATTTTTGATAACAATGATTTTTATGTGCAAATGGATTGGGCATATGTGCAATTTAATCCATTTAATGAATTAGATTTTCAGTTTGGGCGCTTTAGGCTGCCGTCGTTTTATTATTCGGATTATTTAGATGTAAATCATGCACAACCGTGGGTGCAACCACCAGAGGAAGTGTATTTTATAGTTGGTGATGCTTTTCAAAATATGGATGGTATTAAAGGTACGTATTCATATTATTTAAATGATTGGACTGCAACTGGCAAGCTTTGGTATGGCAGTATGAAGGAAGAGCTGATCATACTTACTCAAAACATAAATGTAGAAGTGCGTGATGTGATTGGCGGTAATTTGCAGATTGGCAATGATAGATTTTCGGTTGGTGGATCGCTAATGCGATCGATTTATGATACCACGCTGTACAATCCATTTTATGGATTGATCACGGCTACTGAAATTGCCAACGGCGGAGCATTTCAAGCAGCGCAAAATCTGCAGGCGATTTTGAAAGATCAAGACGTGCCGATTATTTACGTAGGCTTGTCATTCAATGCCAATATTACTGACAATTTGAGCTTGCTTGCCGAACGTGCTTCAATATTTTCACGTGGCATAATTTCTACCGCGCGTGAAGGGTGGTATGCGAGCCTTAGCTATTCATTAAGCAAATTTATGCTTACAGGCACGTACGGATTTTCGCGCCCGTTGCAAACTGAAATCAATAAATACAAAGCTGTGCAAGCGTTTTTTACCAGCCCACAATATGTTAATACCATTGATAAAGGATCTGGCGCGGGGCAGGCGGCGATCAACTTATTTCAAGCATATTTGGGTGAGCAGCGTTCATTAGGCTTAGACTTACGCTATGACATTTTAGCGTCGTTAGCATTGAAAGGTGCGGTTAAATACATTTGGCCGGTTGGGCAAAGTGGTTATAGACAAAAATACATTTTAAATTTAGTGCCTACTAATCGTCACATTTGGGTATACAGGTTGTCATTTGATTTTGTATTTTAAACGTTATTTGTGGTTCGTGCTGTTATGCTGCAGTTTTAGTGTCGCACATGCTGCCGAGTTGTACGTGGTTGTGAGTAACAATTTACGCGGTACGTCTTTTACCCAAGGCGAGATTAAACATATTTTATTAGGTGAAATTACCAGCGTAAAGAATGCGCGCGTGAAATTAATTTATCCGTCGTATTCATCACAAGCTATAGTGACTTTAAGTATGTTTGTTGGCAAGGGCAGCAATGTGCGCGATCTAAAATCATATTGGTCAAAAATGATCTTTACTGGGCGTGGCAATCCGCCGGAAACAGCCGACACTGATGCTGAATTAAAAAAGTTTTTGGCAGAAGATAACGCCATAGGTGTCACAACTAACCCTGCAGGAATGAATGTTGTTTATACGATCAATATTTAGGCATGTAGTAGTTTGCAAGTTGCTGTTCGCATCCAGCTGCATATTTGCAGTTACGGTTGGTACATATAATTTACCGCCCTTTAGCATGCATGAAGATGGCGAAAATCTTGGCATGGTCACCGAGGCAATGACTACTTTATTAAGTAGATCCAATGTTCAAGATTATCAAATCATTGATTATCCTTTGGCGCGAGGTTTGGCTGAATTACGCGCAGGTAGAATTGATATATTTTATCCATATGTAGTGACTGTAGATAACGAAATTCCAAAAACGTATACGTTAATTGGTCCAATTGCCAAATATCATATGGCGTTGTTTGTGCGTAAAGATTACCATAAAGAAGTTTCGATTTTAGCAATGCAAAATTCTATTGTCAGTGCAGAGCGCGGTGGCATTGAACATTCATTATTGCAACCACATGCACATCACATTGAAGAAGCAACGCAAACTATAAGCTGTTTGCGCATGGTATTAGCCGAGCGGGTTGCTGCGTGTGCTATCGGGACGTTGCCTGGGCAGTATGTAGCGGCAATTAATAATCTAGCTTCGCATTTGCGCCATGTAGAAACTGGTGATACAGCGAACATGTACGTAGTGATAGGTGACAGTTTACCTAAAGAAATGGTAGAGAAAATTAAGGCGGCGTATGCTGATTTGAAGCGCGATGATTATTTTGCGAAGCAACAGAATACATATGAGACAAAGTTTCAGCTGTTTATTAAATCTATGTCTTAAATCCCGTAAATTCCACCTAACACTACTGCGCGCTTTGAGCCAGTAATGCCGCATAAATCTACCGGCATATTACACAACCGTTCTTTCGCTAACCACGCAAACAATGCTGCTTCTACATTATCTGGATCAATCCCTAAACTTGCAGTAGTTTGCACGGTTTGTTCAAGGCTGACACTTAATTGCACTAGCAACTCCAAATTATGCGCGCCTCCACCACATATAAACACCCGCGTCATTGGACTTGTATAGCGTTTGATTTCGGTACTAATGCTAAGCGCTGTAAGTTGTAACAAAGTTGCTAGAACATCTACTGGCGCAATTTTTTGTCCGCTTGCAACTAGCTTTAGGCGTAACCACTCAGGATTAAAATATTCACGGCCGGTGCTTTTGGGTGTTGAGCGTGCAAAATATGGATCTGCAAGACAACAATTTAACAAAGTTTCATTACAGATTCCGCTGGCGGCTAAGTTGCCGGCGTCATCATAATCTAAATCAAAATGCTCTTTAACCCAATAATCGAGCAAGCAATTACCTGGGCCAGTATCAAAGCCACGATATTGATTTTTTTCTAAAATTGATACGTTGCTAAATCCGCCGATATTTACAATACATCTTGGTTCTGTCGCGTGTCCAAATACTCGCAAG
>DATIHV010000279.1:0-8937 GCA_035480295.1 Gammaproteobacteria bacterium | reverse complement strand
CATCGCTCATATCAGGACCGAGTTTAATTAGCAAAGCTGGTTTTGGGCCAGCTAATGAATCACGTTCTTCTTTAACGGCGCAAATCATTTTAGATAATTCATCGCTATGGTTGCTAAGCTCTTTAGTCCAAGCAACATTTGGACATGAAACGTTTAACACGATGAAATCAACGTTGGCCGCTAAATTGCGTACACCCTGTTTATATTCACCGATGACATCATCACTAGTAGTGTTTTTCGCAATATTCACGCCCACAACGCCAACCACATCGGCTGTAGATTTAAAATTTGCCAAACGGTTGGCAACAACAGCTTGCCCTTCGCTATTTAGGCCGTAACGATTAATCACTGCTTTGTCTTCGACTAATCTAAACATACGTGGTTTTGCGTTACCAGTTTGTGGTTCTGGTGTGACACCGCCAACTTCAACAAAGCCAAAGCCCATTTTTAATAAGCCTTCCATCGCCTGTGCTTGTTTATCAAAACCAGCAGCAATGCCTAACGGATTGCTAAACTTTAAGCCCCATACTGACGTTTGCAACGATTCGGGATTTGCCGTTCTATCTACAGGTGCAAATCTATTTTTAACAATATTAATTGTTCGGTTGTGCGCTTCTTCTGGATCAAGTTTGCGCAATAGTGGTGTGCCCACGTTATCTGCGAGGTACCAGTATGCCGTGGTCGATCGGATCCAATCTCTAGTCGTACTGTTATACACAAATGCGACACAAACTATAGCTGCTGCAATTAATATATACATAATCTTCTTTAAGTAACTCTTTTCCATTTAACTGTTTCTCCTGCTCGAAGCGGTATTAACACATCTTTGTCAGTAACCACGATGTGCTCTGGCATAGTCCAATCTTGTTTGATCAAACGAACTTTAGTGGTATTGCGTGGTAAACCGTA
Source organism: Gammaproteobacteria bacterium (assembly GCA_035480295.1). Classification (GTDB taxonomy): domain Bacteria; phylum Pseudomonadota; class Gammaproteobacteria; order UBA6186; family Azoamicaceae; genus JAGVLG01. The sequence continues at coordinate 8,028 of DATIHV010000279.1, read as the reverse complement.
GAAATCAGGTCCATTAAAACTCGCAAAAGCTTCAAAGTGCTGCATAGCGTCTGCTTCCTCAAATGCCTCTGCATATAATTCCAGCGATGAAACTGCCGAAAATACTCCTGCGCAACCACAAGATGCTTCCTTAGTTGATTTTACATGTGCAGCGCTATCTGTGCCAAGGAAAAACTTTTTATTGCCACTGCGTATTGCTTCAAGTAAAGCAGCGCGATGTTGCTCACGTTTTAGCACCGGTAAGCAATACATGTGCGGACGGATGCCGCCTTTAAAAATTGCATTACGATTGTACAACAAATGATGTGCAGTTATGGTTGCTGCAACATTGTCCGGTGCGGCGACTACGAATTCCACTGCTTCTTTAGTTGTGATGTGCTCTAATACTATCTTTAAATTTGGCACTTCTTTAATTAAAGGCTTTAGTATGTTGTTAATAAATACTCGTTCGCGATCAAACACGTCAGTGTTTTGATCTGCTACTTCGCTATGAATTAACAATAACATGCCGTGATCTGCCATCGCCTTCAAAGTTGGAATTACTTTTTTAATGTCAGTAACACCTGCATCAGAATTGGTTGTGGCGCCTGCTGGATAATATTTAAAAGCCACAATCTTGCCGCTGGCTTTAGCGCGCGCTACTTCAGCAGGGGTAGTATTATCGGTTAAATACAGCGTCATTAATGGCTCAAAATCATAACCCTTTGGGACATTTTTCAGGATTTGTTCGCGATATATTAAAGCTTGTTCCGTAGTTGTAACTGGAGGCTTTAAATTCGGCATAGCAACGGCACGCTTAAAGCTTTGTGCAACATATGCGGTAGTAACCGGTAAACGATCATCATCACGGAAGTGATAATGCCAGTCATCCGGCGCGGTAATTATTATTTCAACTGGCTGAAATTTTTCTTTGGCATGTGCTAAATTGGTCACTGCGATTATCCCCATTAGAATAGCGGTAACTGTAGTCGTTACGAATATTTTCACTGAAACTCCCGGCGTGAATTACACTAAAAGTCACAATAACAGAGAGAGAATGGAAACGGAAGTAGTACTTAGAACAGTTCGTCTGCTTCTAGAAGATGATTAGCTGCCTGTTGTTCACCACTAGCATTTTCGGTGCCTTTGGCCACTGATCGAGGTGCGGTTTCTTCAGTAAACATTTCATAGATTGCGTCGGTTTGTCCAGGACGCGCTAACAAACCGGTAGCGGGATCTATTCTGACAGTTACCAGCCCAGGTGGTTGTGGTTGCATATTTTCTGGTTTACCACGTAGCGCGTGCTCCATAAAATAAGTCCATATCGGCAGTGCGGTCATACGCGAATATTCTTTTAGTGATCTAGGTTCATCAAAACCCATCCAAGCTGTAGCAACTATATCGCGATTATAACCAGCAAACCAACCGTCCATATAATCATTGGTAGTACCAGTTTTTCCAGCTAAATCTTTACGCCCTAGTTGTAATGCCAAACGGCCGCTACCTTCCTTGATCACATCTTGCATCATTGAGGTCATTAAGTACGCAGTTTGCGGCGTAATGACACGCGGTGTGGTTGGATCAAGCTTTGAAATCACCGTTGGATTGGCTGCATAAATTACGTTGTTTTGTGAATCAACTATTTGGGAAATAAAATATGGTGTAGGTTTATAGCCAGCATTAGGAAATATTGCGTACGCAGCGGCCAAGTTTAATGGCGAAATATTATTGGTACCTAATGCCAAGGATAAACCACGTGGCAAGCTGGCGGAATCAAAACCCATATTAATCAATGCTTCAATAGCCTTATTAATACCAATAGTTTGTAACACGCGAATTGAAACTAGATTGCGTGTATGAATTAATGCCGTGCGTAAACGGGTTGGACCATAAAATTCTTTAGTATAGTTTTGTGGACGCCATTCGTCGCTACTTGGATCATCATGCATGATTGGCGCATCATTAATGATGCTTGCCGGTGTAAAATTGTTATCCAATGCCACTGCATAAATAAAGGGTTTAAAGCTGGATCCAGGCTGCCTAGCTGCTTGTGTGGCGCGATTGAAACTATTTTTTTCGTAATCAAAACCACCGACTAAAGAAACTATCGCACCATTGTTTGGATTTATTGCTACTAATGCAGCTTCAACTTCGGGTACTTGGCTTAAGAACCATTCACGATTTGCCTGCTGTGCAACGTAAATCACATCACCAGTTTGTAAAATTTCGTTGGCGGTTGTTGCGTTAGGTTTGGCCCACACCAATCCGTCCCACTGCACGTTTATGCGTAGCCCATCTTTAAGTATGGCACTAATAGATTTTTCTTGAACATCGGTTACTGCAGCTGGAAATAATACATTCACACGCGGAATGTATTGTAATGCAACTACAAAAATACAGTGAGTACGTAAACGCTTAATCGGGCCACGATAACCATGCCGTTGATCGTATTCCATTGCGGCGCGTGTTACTGCATTATGTGCCGCAATTTGAGCTTTGCTATCAACTGTGGTGTATATTTGATAACCTTTTGCGTACGCATCTTCGCCATACATTTCGACCACGTATTGGCGAGCCATTTCCGCAATGAACGGCGCAGGCAATTCAATTGGTCTGCCATGATAAACGGTGTTGATAGGCTGCTGCATTGCATCATCATATTCTGCTTGCGTAATCAAATTGTATGCCAACATTCTATCAAGTACATGTGTGCGTCGTTTGATAGCACTTTCTGGAGAATTTAATGGATTAATCGCTGATGGTGCTTGTGGTAACCCAGCCAACATAGCCATTTGTGCTAATGAAAGTTTGTCTACAGTTGTGCCGTAATAAACTTCGGCAGCTGCAGCAACACCATATGCACGTTTACCAAAATAAATTTTATTTAAATATAATTCTAGAATTTCATCTTTAGTTAACTCTTGTTCAATTTTTAAAGCCAACAAGATTTCATTTAATTTTCGTGTATAGGTTTTAGTTCTGGACAGGAAAAAATTTCTGGCAACTTGCATGGTGATCGTGCTGCCACCTTGTTCTTTAGTACCTTTTGAGATCAAATTTACTACGGCACGCATTAAACCGCGTATATCAACACCTGGGTGTTTGTAAAATCTATGGTCTTCGGTAGCCAGCAGGGCATTTTTTAATTGTTGTGGGATTTGTTCAAGAATGAGTGGAGTGCGGCGTTTTTCGCCATATTCTGCGATAAGTTTACCATCGGCTGAATAGACCTTAAGCGGTACTTGCAGCTGTACATCGCGTAGCTGATCAACGGGGGGAAGATTTCCTTCCAAGTGGATTACCAAAGCCGTCACTGCGGCTAAAGTTATAACCCCACCGGCAAAAAATAATCTCCAAATCAATTTTGAAAATTTTACCATTTTTGCCTAGTCATTTTTAGGATTACGCCTTTTCTAAATTAGTAATATGTTATTAGGTTATAAGTCAAAATACAAGCTAGGGCAGCGTGTACGCATCGTTGCCATGCTCATGGCAACCGTATAAATCACATAGGTCATGCGTCTATTGATTGACTAACGTGTATACGCAGCTAGACTTAAGTAAGGTAATCAGCTAGAGAAAAGCAGTGACTGATACTCGTAAGCTAATGGAGTTTTTTGGTTTTGAAACAGACCCAATCTTTGGTTTGGATATAAGCTCGGCCTCAGTAAAAGTACTACAACTTGGTAAATCTAATGGTCGCATCAGGGTTGATCACTATGGCATCGAATCTTTGCCGGCAGGTGCGGTCCAAGAAAAAAGCATCAACGACAGGGACAAGGTTGCTGCGGCTATAAAGTCAGCAGTTACTAAAGCAGGCATTAGATCACAAAAAGTCTGTACCTCAATATCTAATTCTATAGCAATAACAAAGATTATTAAATTACCGAATTCCTTAACAGACAAAGAAATTGGCCTAGAAATTGAGTTGGAATCTGGAAAAATAATTCCCTACCCAATTAGTGACGTTAGGCTGGATTACACCGTGCTGGGACCAACTCCAAATGTAGAAGGAATGGTAAATGTGTTGGTGGCGGCAACTAAAGCAGAAAATGTTGATTCGATATCGAGCATTATTATTGATGCGGGACTTACACCAGCTATAGTCGACATTGATGGGTATGCGATTGCACGTGCATTTGACTTGGTTGCAAGAAAATTACCTGAACAGGGTAAAGACAAAATGATTGCGATTTTTGATATTGGTGCAACGATGTCAACGATGAACGTAATTGATAATGGTGATTTAGTTTTTGTGCGCGAGCAATCATTTGGTAGTCAACAATTAGTGGATGAAGTACAGAATATTTATGGCTTAACTTACGATGAAGCAATTCAAGCTATGCGATACGAAACATTGCCTAAAGATTATTACAGAGAAGTGTTAGATCCGTTTAAATTATCTATCACTACGCAAATTAGCCGTGCCTGCCAATTTTTCTTTTCCGCTGGCGAATACAGCACAATTGATTACATATTTTTAACTGGCGGTTTTGCAAATACTTTTGGCATGGACAAAGTAATACAAGATAGATTACAAATTAAAACGTTTGTAGCAAACCCGTTTGATGACATGGTGCTGTCAACAAACATAAATAAAGATGAATTTAAGAATTTAACATTGCGCATGATGAAATGCTGTGGCTTAGCATTAAGGAATGTGGAGCAAAATGATAAATATTAATTTGGTAAATTGGCGCAGTCATCGCATATTGGTTCTAAATCGGCGCTTTGTAGTAGTGGTATGTTTTGCAATTATTGTGTGGCTCATGATCGCCGGATTAATTTATTTGGCAATTGGCAGTCAAATTGCCCTTGCAAAAAGAGATGTTATATATATTGATGGGCAGTTGAACGAGGTTGCCGGTGTTGTGTCGGAGATTAAAGGTCTGAAAGATCAAAAAGATTTGCTATTGTCGCGTAGAAAAACGGTGGAGGCATTACAAGCAAGCAGACCGTTGATCGTGTTGATATTTGATAATGTTGTGCGCATGTTACCACCTGGTGTTGTAATAGATGAGTTTTCGCGCAAAGGCGATGAAATTGTGCTTTCAGGTACAAGTGATTCTAACTATGGGGTTAGCCTATTGATGGAGAATGCACAAAAGCTCCCGTGGGTAAAAAGCGCAAAAATTGGCGAATTAAAAAACACTGCTACCAGTTCAGATCCAGCAAAAAACAAAGCACAAAGTTCGACCGCGCAAATTGGGTTTTCTATGCATGTAACTGTGGACTCAGAAAAATATGGAGTTGAAAGTGAAACTCCCGCAAATTGATTTTAGCAGTTTAGAAATACGCGAAATTGGCGCATGGCCGGCGGTCCTGCGTGGTGCTGTGGTCGCCGTTGTGGTTGTTATTGCAATGGTTGCAGTTTATTTTTTGGTGTTTGAAACTGAATTAACTGCACTGGATGCAGCTCAAAAACAATTGACCGACAAATATGCGGAATTTAAAGGCCAATATAATGCTGCAGTTAATATTGATGCATATAGAACACAAATGTCTGACATGGAAAACGCATATAAAGAATATATAAACGAATTGCCAGCTTCAAGTAATATCCCAGAACTAATTGATGCACTTACTAAATTAGGTGAGAAAAATGATCTTAAAATTAACTTTATAAAAATTGGCGATCCAAAGCTTGTTTCAGGGTTTTACATGGCCTTACCATTGTCATTAAACGTTTCAGGCGGTTATCATAATTTCGGATTATTTATAAGCGACGTAGCGAAATTATCGCGAATAGTTACTATCGGCGATTTTAGTATCCATGGTGTGCAAGGCAACGCACCAGTCGGCGCATATTCATTAACTATGGATTTAGATGCGCAAACCTATTGGTTGGCAACTGGCGTTGAAGTTAAAACACCGACCCCTGGAGGTAAACCAGTTAAAGGTGGCGCTGCTAAACCGCCAGTTTCGCCAAAGACGCCCGCTCCCGCAGCTCCTGCTAAAGGCGCGGTGCCACCTTCCAATGCACCATCAGGACCTGCTGCGCCAGTTGCTCCGGGACTGAAGGGTGGCGCAGGCCCTGCAGAAGGTGGAGGATAATTATGCAAACAAATTATCTGTTTTTGTTGTGCATACTATTCACCTTAAGTGCATGCGTCGATAGTCAAAAAGATGTAGAAAAAAATGTGCTGCAAATTAAAAAGAGTGCAGCAACAAAAATCGAACCGTTACCACCACCAAAGAAAATTACTACTATAGATTATACAGCGCAAAACATGCGCAGTCCGTTTGTAATAGAAGGTGGAACTTATACAAATATTCCGCAAACTGTTACGGGAGCTGCGGGTCAAGTCATCAAACAAGCACCTAGGCCAGATGCAGATCGGCCTCGTGAATACTTGGAGCAATTTCCATTATCTTCTATGGCAATGGTTGGAACTTTAAGTAAGCCTGATGCAAATTGGGGCTTGGTTAAAGATGGGTACGGCATGATTCACGCAGTAAAAATTGGTGACTATATGGGTTCAAATTCTGGCGTAATAATTGCGATAACTCCGAGCCAAATTAAATTAAATGAAACAGTCCCTAATGGTAGTGGTGGCTGGATGCAAGTTAGATCAGCTTTAAATTTAATTCAAGGTACAACTCAAGAAGCTCCAAAAACACCAGATAAAAAAGTGCCCCAAAGCCCACAAGCACCAGCCGGAAAAGCATCAACACCTGCTGGGCAATCTGGTGGGGCAGGCATAGATCGTGCGCAAGAAGCATTACAGCAGCGTTTACAACAGGGACAACCATCACAAACAAACCAGCAGCAACCAGGTGCAATATAGGGATATCATCATGAACAAAACATATCTAATAAAAAATCATGTAGCATACTGCTTGCTATTGTCATGTTTATTGTTATGTAGCGGAATAGAAGCCGCAGAAGCACCTGCACCTGCAACGCCTTCAGCTGTGCCAGAAGTATCTTTATTAAACATTGAAAGCAAAAGCATGCCTATGAATCGAGTGCAATTCATATTGGAGTTCTCTGCTACTCCGCCTACGCCAAGTGGATTTGCAATGGATAATCCCGCTACAATGGTGTTTGATTTTGCACACGTACAAAGTAACCTTAGCAAACAGCTTAGCTCGCAAAAATTGGTGGCGGGTGTAGTAACAGAATTGAATGTTGTGCAATCTAGCGCTAAGACGCGTTTATTACTTAACGTGCAGAATGTGGTTCCGTACACAATTGATTATCAAAAGAATAAAGTGATTATTACCCTTGATAATGATGTGCAACCATTTTCTATTTCCACGGATTACACAATATCTTCATTTGACTTCAGACGAGGGGAATCTGGCGAAGGGCGCTTAATTGTAGACTTTTCAACCGATACCGTGCCGGTTGATTTTAGTGAAGACAATAATGAAATGAGAGTTGAGTTTCGCGGTGCAACTATTCCGGAAAAACTTTTGCGTAAATTTGACGTTAGCGATTTCGGAACAAACATTCAAAAAATCAACATAGATCGTGAAGATAACAATGTAGTAATGACCATTGTCACGACTGGCACGTATGAGAAAATGGCGTATCAAATGGACAAACAGTACATAGTGCAAGTAAAGCCTACTACGCAGATTGCACTGCAACAATTGATATCGCAAAAATTCAAGTTCTCTGGTGAACGTATATCGTTGAATTTTCAAGATATCCCAATTCGATCTGTATTACAGTTGATTGCAGATTTTGCTAATTTAAACGTTGTAGTAAGCGACACAGTGACTGGTAATGTCACATTACGGTTAGAAAATATTCCTTGGGATGAGGCGTTATCCTTTATTTTGCAGTCTAAAGGATTAGCACAAAAAGCAAGCGGCAATGTAATCTTAATTGGTCCTAGCGAAGAAATGACTGCGCGTGAGCAGTCTGATTTAGAAGCACAGCAACAAATTCAAGCTCTAGCGCCGTTAGTGTCGGAATATATACAAGTAAACTATGCAAAAGCTGCAGACATGGTTACCATGATTAAAGCAACCGGTAATACATTATTGTCAACCCGTGGCCAAATAAGTGTTGACACGCGTACGAATACGTTATTGGTA
>DATIHV010000278.1:0-4836 GCA_035480295.1 Gammaproteobacteria bacterium | reverse complement strand
AACCTGTGTTCGATTACGCGCAATAGGGGCGTAATTGAGTAAAAAACACACATATGTAGATTATTTGCCTGCGGGTGCCGCAAGGTTGCATGGCAAAGACATATGGAGGATTAACCCGAGGAGAACTTTTATGAGTACTACTGATGTATCAATGCGCACACTTTTTGAAGCTGGAGTGCATTTTGGCCATTTAGCCCGTTTCCGTGAACCACAGATGTCTGAATTCATCTATGGTACCAAAAACAAAATCAGCATTATCAACCTTGAAAAAACCTTGCCTTTATTTAAAGAAGCTATGGAATTCGTGAGCGAAGTAGCTGGCAGAGGCGGTAAAATATTATTTGTAGGCACGAAGCGTTCAGCAAGTAAAATCATTGCTGAAGCTGCACAAAAATGTGCTATGCCTTATGTAAATTATCGTTGGTTGGGTGGTATGTTGACAAATTACAAAACCATTCGTCAATCAATTCGTCGTTTGAATACATTAACTAAAATGCAAGAAGACGGCACTATCAATTTGTTAACCAAGAAAGAAGGTTTAACAATTCGTCGCGAATTAATCAAACTTGAAAACAGCCTTGGTGGTATCAAAACCATGGGTGGTTTACCAGATGCTTTATTTATTATCGATGTTGGCCATGAAAAGATTGCAATTCAAGAAGCAAATCGTCTACGTATTCCAGTAATTGGTATTGTAGATACAAACAGCAAGCCAACCGGTGTAGATTACATGGTTCCTGGTAACGATGATGCGATGCGTTCCATTAGTTTATATGCCAATACCGTTGCAGATATAATTCTGAAAGCGCGTGAAGCAAACAAAGGAATTGCAAGCAAGAAGTTCCAAGAAGAGTTTGTAGAAGTAGAAGAAGCTGATTTGATAATTCCAGAGGATTTACCAAGCGACAGCGAAGACAGCACAGTTTAAGGAATTATCATGACAGAAATAACAGCAGAAATGGTACGCAATCTGCGCGAGCGCACAGGCGTAGGTATGATGGAATGCAAGAAAGCTTTGCTGGCTGCTAATGGCGTTGTTGATGACGCCATTGAAGCGTTGCGTAAAGCTGGCCAAGCCTCCGCAGTTAAGAAAGGCTCACGTATTGCAGCAGAAGGTTTGATTGCAGCTGTAGCTGCAGCAGATCAAAAGTTAGCGTTAATTGCTGAAATCAATTGCGAAACTGATTTTGTGGCACGCGAAGATCGCTTCAAGAAATTTGCGGTTGATGTAGCGCAGTGTGCATTACAATCTAATGTGCAAGATGTTACAGCCTTATCAGAACAAACGCTAAGCAATGGCAAGTCTTTAGATGCTGTACGTTTAGAATTAGTCGCGCAAATAGGTGAAAACATCGCGGTGCGTAGGTTTAAAAGCGTACGAGCAGCTGGCAATGGTGTAGTTGCAGTATACTTGCATGGTGGTGGCACTGCAGCCAGAATAGGATCAATAGTTGCGTTGGATATCGCTGACGCTAATCTTGCTAAAGACATAGCAATGCATATCGCTGCGATGCGTCCTGAATATTTGAGCGAATCTGAAGTGCCTGCTGAGCGGTTAGCTAAAGAAAAAGAAATTTTCATGGCGCAAACTAGCGAAGCAAATGCCGGCAAACCTGCCGACATAGTGGAAAAAATTATTGCTGGTAGATTGAGCAAGTTCTTAAAAGAAATTACTTTGCTCGGCCAACCATTTGTTAAAAACCCAGATCAAACTGTGGGTGCATTGTTGTCCGCTGCTAAAGCTAAAGTTACTGATTTCGTTCGTTATGAAGTTGGTGAAGGTATAGAAAAGAAAACAACGGATTTTGTAAGTGAAGTAATGGCGCAAGTGAAGGGATGAGAGCGTTAAAACATGGCAAAAAACCCAAAATATCGTCGTATCCTGCTAAAGTTTAGTGGTGAAGCTTTAGCGGGAAAAACGGGTTACGGTATAGAACCTGCAGTGTTAGATCGCATTGCTAAAGAAGTGCGAGAATTAGTGGAATTGGAAGTGCAAGTTGGCATAGTGGTTGGTGGCGGTAATCTATTCCGCGGCGAATCACTTAATGCTGCAGGCATTGGGCGTATTACAGGGGATCATATAGGCATGTTAGGCACGCTGATCAATGCGTTAGCATTGCGCGATGCATTTGAACGTGCCGGTGTAGAAACCAGAATTATGTCTGCAATTCCTATGAGTGGTATTGTAGATCACTATGATCGCCGCAAAGCCATATATCATTTACGCCACGGTCAGGTAGTAATCTTTGCTGCTGGTACTGGCAATCCGTTAGTTACTACTGATTCTGCTGCGAGTTTGCGCGCAATTGAAGTATCCGCAGATATCCTTTTAAAAGCTACAAGCGTAGATGGCATTTACGATTGTGATCCAGCTAAACACAAAAACGCACAACGCTACCATAAACTTTCATATAAAGAAGCATTACAAAAAGAACTAGGTGTAATGGACCTGGCGGCATTTACGCAATGTCGTGATCATCATATGAAGATCCGTGTTTTTGATATGCATAAGCCTGGCGCTTTGTTGCGTGTAGTGATGGGTGAAGACGAAGGTACTTTGGTCGAGTAACGATTTAAAACTAGCGAGTAAGAAAGTGATGACAATAACGTTAGATCAAATTAGAAAAGATGCGGAAACAAAAATGCTTAAAAGCATAGATATGTTGAAGCATGAATTGGCCAAATTACGTACCGGTCGTGCGCACCCAAGCATTTTAGATGGCATTAGTGTGGAATACTATGGTGCTGCTACGCCTTTAATGCAATTGGCAAGTATAACTGTGACTGATTCTAGAACTTTAACAGTCACCCCTTTTGATAAGAGCAGTATTGCCGCGATCGATAAAGCAATCCGCAATAGTGAATTGGGTTTAAACCCAGCAACTGCTGGTACTACCATTCGCGTGCCATTACCTCCGTTAACTGAAGAGCGACGCTTAGCGTTAATTAAGCAAATGAAAGGTAGCGCTGAAGATGCTAGAGTATCGATTCGTAACGTACGTCGTGATGCAAATAATCAGATTAAAACTTTATTAAAAGATAAAGTTGTAACTGAAGATGAAGAGCGCCGCGCACAAGATGCAGTACAAAAAGTCACTGATAAACATGTTGGTGAGATTGATAAAATGGTGCACGAAAAAGAAGCAGATTTACTACAAATATGACAAATCTACCCGAACATATTGCAATTATCATGGATGGTAGCGGGCGTTGGGCACAAAAACGTATGTTGCCACGTGTCACTGGACACCACCGTGGCGTAGAAGCGACACGCGCTGTTGTGCAACGTTGTGCTGATCTTAAAATTCCTGTCCTCACCTTATTTGCTTTTAGCAGTGAAAATTGGCAACGTCCTGCCACTGAAGTTAAAGCGTTAATGACGTTATTGCAAAATCTTTTAGAAAATGAAATTCATGAATTACACACAAATAATGTAAAGTTGCGTGTGATTGGTGAACCAGATCGCTTAGCGCAGCCGTTGCAAAATGCGATAGCACATGCGCAGCAATTAACTATGCACAACACCGGTTTGCACATGAATATAGCCTTAAACTACGGCGGCAGATGGGATATTACGCATGCTGCGCGCAAATTATGTGCTGATGTTGTAGCTGGTAAAGTTGCAGAGCATGCGATCACTGAAGAATTGCTTGGACAGTACATAGCATTAAATGATTTACCCGAGCCTGATTTATTAATTCGCACAAGCGGTGAGCAGCGAATTAGTAATTTTCTGTTGTGGCAATTGGCGTACACGGAATTGTACTTTTGTTCTACTCTGTGGCCGGATTTTACAGCCCAGGATTTGGATTTAGCTATAGAGTTTTATGCGCAAAGGCAACGACGCTTTGGCTTAGTAGGCGAGCAACTGAAAAAGGTGGAAAATGTTTAAATTACGCTTGATGAGTACGTTAGTATTATTGCCATTGGCAATCGCCGGCATTTTATATCTACCAAATCTTTATATTATGATACTTAGCAGCGCAATAATTGCGATTGCTGCCTTAGAGTGGCTGCGCATGAGCATGCCAAAAAATGCCTACGTTCTTCTATTTTTATTGTGCGCGTTAATGGCAGTAGCGGCAGGATTAATCTATGGCACGAACAAACCATTATGGTTATATGAAATTTCTCTAGTATGGTGGCTTGGTGCATTAATAGGTGTTTGTTACTATCCGCGTTATGCCGCAAATTGGAAACAACAAGTATATCAACCAATCATCGGTATTATAATGTTTGTGCCTGCATGGTTAGCCTTTAATACATTACATGCCCAACGCAGTGGCCCGGTATTAGTATTACTAGGTTGCGCATTAATTTGGGGTGCGGACATTGGCGCTTATTGCTTTGGCAAATTGTGGGGCAAAACTAAATTGCTACCCGAAGTGAGTCCAAATAAAACTTGGGCTGGCTTATATGGTGGCTTATTTACTGCGTGCATCATTATTTCGGTATATTACATAATATACAAACCGCCATTCACTATAGTTGAAGCGTTAGGAGTTGCGTTAATTACCTTTACTTTTGCTGTGATTGGTGATTTGTTTGAAAGCATGGTGAAACGGATTTACGGAGTAAAAGATAGCGGCAGTATTATTCCTGGACATGGTGGAATGTATGATCGCATAGATAGCATGCTAGCGGCATTTCCAGTGTATTTTCTGTGTATACAAACATTAGAATTGCTCGCTGAAATGAAGCATATGTTGTAATCATGCATACTACTGCTAATATCCCGATGCGTAGCGTTGGGCCAATAAAAATAATTGGTCAAGAACTTAACGCTGAAGTAAACGTGCCAATGGCTACTTTTGAAACACCCTTGTGGCCGTCTAC
>DATIHV010000277.1:0-12016 GCA_035480295.1 Gammaproteobacteria bacterium | reverse complement strand
TTTGTACATCCAACGCGCGGCTTTAGAGTTAGAATTGACGATGCTCATCCAGTCAAAAGAAGCAATGGTTGTAAGTATCAGCATATGCATTTGTATGATAAACATGGAAATAGTTTGAATGCAGATCTTAAGGTTGTGCCTCCTTCTGCGCCTGATGCACATATTAAGATAAGCGAACTGATAAAAATTATGGAGCTAAAATTATGATACATAATTTAGATTTGTCTTTATTTTACGACGAATCTTTTGTTGAATTTAATGTTAAAGATACTGAACTTAATCTTTCTCAGAAAAGTATCACGATAGTTACTCGTGGTGCATGGCTAGATCGTGAAGAGCATAATGTTCTACGTGAAGCAAAAATATTTATTCAACAATGGGATGCTCTTAGCGTCTGTGTAATGAATAAAGACACAAACTCATTTTCAGCTGTAAACATGCCCGAAGAGTATATTTTGCGCGATATAATAAAGTTTCATTATGAACACCCCATTTTAAGACTGACAGGCTTTGGAATAAATGGTGAGTGGGTGCAATGGGAATTCATCAATCCTCAAGTCAAAATTCACGGCGATATTGAATAAAAAAGTTACCAGGTAAGATCCACTTGCGATAGCATCAATAGCTGGGAACCGAGCAAAGTCACGTCATATTTGGCAACATTGACATCTAATCTACTTTTTTTAAAAGTCGGATTAACCATTATCTTACTTTTGACAAAAGTAGGATAATGATATATATTACTTTTATTAGAAGAAGTAATGTATGGTGAATATTATGCCTATTGAACGAGAACTGCTAAAAAAAGTAATTTTAGAGCAGCGCGCAATCCCAATGCCTACGGACTATGTCGAGCGACAGATAAATAGCGTAATTACACCTTTGTTACATGGTAGCTCGATAATTATTATCACGGGCGTACGCAGATGTGGCAAATCAGTAGTATTAAAAAATATTCGTAAATCGATGCAAGAATCTGATTATTACTTAAACTTCGATGATGATAGATTAGTTAATTTTACTGTCGAAGATTTCCAAATGTTATATGAAATATTTGTTGAAATGTTTGGGGAACAAAAAACCTTTTATTTTGATGAAATTCAAAATATCTTAGAATGGGAAAGATTTGTACGTCGTTTACACGAGCACGGTAATAAAGTATTCATTACCGGATCCAATGCGTCAATGCTTAGCGTGGAACTTGGCACTAGATTAACTGGCAGAAATATTAGCGTATCGATGTATCCATATTCATTTTATGAATTCGTATCATATAAAAATTCGGGTTTATTGCAAAGAATAATAAAAAATAATCTTACGACAACAACCGTTGATACTGGTTTATTTGCTGGTTTATTCAATGAGTATATGCAAGTCGGTGGGATCCCTGAATATGTTAAAGATCAACAGGATGACTATATTTCTTCATTATATGAAAACATTTTATACAAAGATATAATAGTGAGGCACAAATTAACTAAGGTTCAAGAATTAAAACAACTGGGATTTTTTGCTGCAAGTAATGTTGGGAAAAAGATTACGTTGAATTCTGTGCGCAAAATGTTGAATTTAGGTAATGCAAGCACAGTTTCGGAATATTATGGGTATTTCGAACAAAGTTTTTTGACATTTTTAGTTAATGAACATCACGATTCGGTAAAAAAGCAATTGCGTAACAAAAAAAAACAATACTTCATTGACCAAGGAATGGCGCGTATTGTTGGATTTAGAACGAGTGAGGACTACGGAAGACTTTTGGAAAATATAGTATTTATTGAGTTGAAACGCAGAAAGCAAGAGATCTATGTGTATCAAGGGCAATATGAATGTGATTTTATTATAGTTGATAAAAATAAAGTTAAATCAGCGATTCAGGTATGTAAAAACCTAGATGATATAGATACTAAAACGCGCGAATATAATGGAATACTCGAGGCTATGAATACGCATAAACTTGATCGTGGATTAATCCTAACCGAAAATGTTCAAAAAACTGAAAATATTGTAATTGAAAATAGCAAAAATAATTTAACGATTGAAATAATGCCAGTTTGGAAGTGGTTATTAGATCCAAACTATTGAGGTGGGCCGCTACCGCTATGACTACCCGCCATCAGCGCCTTGCATGCAAGTTAGGACCACCATGTACGGTGCTCTACCAGGCAAGCCATGCATTCCAGACCTGGAGGATATATGTAAATATAACAATAGGTGAAGTTCATATGCCGCGCCATATGTGATATGAATTTTACATCAAATTACATGAGGGCCCAGCTTTTTTTGTTGTCTTAGCTTCAGAGTGCTGCCGATTTGACGCTTGGTTTGCATTTCTACGTATCGGATAATCTCTGCTGGATATAACTGCACCAGCAGTATTGAGTGAAGAATCGCTACTTGATGATTCTCTTATCCTTTGACTACGATCGCGGTATGAGTGTAATGTGCTCGAGCTTGATGTGGAGATCGCCGGGGCTTTATTTTTATCAGATCCGGTTCTATTTATTGGACGACGTGTGCTGTCGGAATTTTGTGTGACTTGGGTTCTTGTTGATACTATAGAAGTACTGGTTTGACTGAGAAATTGTGATGTTCGTGCTATTGCAGGTGGTTTAGGTTGAAACCTCACAATAGGCTGTTGCATAGATTGATACTGTGCATTGAGTGGTGTAAGTGTTGGAACACTTTTTGTTGAATTCCCTGTTGTGCCTGCCGATACAACAGATCTTGTTGTATGTGAAGACAGATGTTGCTTACTTGTTGTAGTAACTGGCATTGCGTTTCTATGTTGTGGCTGCGATAATTCCTGTATATTTGCAGTCTCAGCATTAATTCTGCGCTTAGGCATGGCAAGTGGATTATCTGTAGGATTTATAGTTACAGGCGCGTAATTTGGCCGCTTCGTTGTAATCATTGCGGGTGCTGGTTGCTTGTGCTGATTACTTTCTGTGATATATTCTTCATCTTGTAGATCAAACCCAAGGTGATTAGGCAGCGTACCTGCGATTGGTGTTGGTGTGGATGTCGCGCCAAGAAACAAAGTGCTAGTGGTATTTGCCTGTACGTTGGGTTGCAGTAGAGACACTTTACGCGGTGTTGTTTTTGCGATGTCCCGCAAACGTCGTAAAGCTGGTTCAGACAAGAAAGCTAATATATGTGCTGGATTTACGAACGTTGCACTATGCATTTTATCAATTACGATTTTTACGCTCATGAAGATGTCTTTTGCGATTGCTCCATTTTTTTCAGCAATGGATTCTATAGGATCTAATCCATATGTTTCCATAGCCTCAGCTGTCAGGCGTCGTCCTATGAATGTCCCGTATTGATTCGAATTAATATCTAAGGTTGCATCAGATGCTGCGTTGCTCTTACGCCTATTATCAAGTTGGATTCCAATACCTAAAAATGCTTGAAGACCGATATTTACAAGGGAAGCATAGGGGACGGGGCAGCAATTCGCAGTAAACCCTAAAATCGATGCAGCCGCTGTTGCCGCACGTAATAAGTCACTTGAAGGATTTGCTTTAAATACATTTAGTTTTCTGTCGCTAACTTGCCTAATGTAACTTTCAATGTCATGGTGTAAAACCTTGTAAATATATGCATGGAATGGATATGGATCTAAAAGTCTAATAGTGTCATTATGTTGTATATCACTGAGCGACTTAAACTCTCGCAAAAGATCCTCTAGCGTGCTTTTAACTTCTTCGACATCTTCTTTAACTTCAGAGACCGCTGTTTCAAGCTTCTCGATTTTCTCATCGTGCGATGATAATTTGCGTTCAATTTTTCTAAGTATATGCGCCGAATTGACCCGTTGTATTGACTGAACATTATTTCCTGCTATTCGCGGCCATGGGGAGTAGTCAGGTATGAACGTTACAGTTAATTCATCTGAGAAAAACAAATTTGTTACGTTTGCGGATTGGATAGCATGAGGTACATCGCTATCAATACTAATCAGACCAAATATTCTATTGGATTCATATTTCAATAATTTACTTATTTTACCCCAGCTTTCACGACTTCTTTTGGCTCTACCTAGTGCTATTAAAAACTCTGCTGCGCTCATTCCTCTATCGATTTGCGAGTCAAGATTTAAGCCATAGCGTTCAGTCAGAAGCATTAAAACTTTTGTTGGGGCGCCAATTTTTAGCTTAAGTTTCATTCGTCTAAGCTGATGAATGGAAGCACGGGACGATGTAGCTGGAGATCTTGATTCATACGGAGCTAAAAACAACCATTCATTGATAAGCGATCGCATGTTAAGGTCGTCATCGCTATCTATAGTGCAACTGCCGCGTGCAAAGATTAGATTATGTATGGATATGTTTTGTATGAGAGATATTGCTAATGTTGTAAGCGCATATTTTCCTGTCTGGTCTTTTTCGTTAAATTTTCGGTTTAATATATCAGAAATCGGTTTATTAGCTTTAACGCCTTCTGGAAAGTGTTTTTCCTGATAATCACATATCAATGTTATTATATCTGGGGCGCAATATTTTGCCGCATATTGCAATGCGTTCATTGGCATGCTGTTGTCAGGATCGTGATTGGGGCAAGCTTGAGAAAAATCAAACAATCGACCTGTTTTTACCGTGTAATTAAGAATTTTTATGATAGCTTCTTCATCACTGACGAATAGCGCGTGCATAAATAGATGCGCTGGGCCGCCATCACGTGGACCAGCTAGTTCATGGCGCTGATTTACTGTTGAAAATGGTTCTAAGCCGTTTTGTAATAGATAATCCACGTCCTCAATGTTGAGTCGTTTTAGGCGTCGAAGGAATGTGAAATTAACTTTAGTATTATTATACGGCATGATGGTACTACCTAATTATATTTACTATTACATCACCGCGCATCTGCCGCCAGCGTTCTTTGACGTAGTCTGGACTCTGCGAGGGGTTTGTTGTAATTGCTTGTTACGTTGTGGCGAATCAGTAAGTAAAGCAAGCCCACCACCGCTGTGGTTTGACATAGTTAAAGAATCAGATGACGTTCTAGAGTTACGTAAGTCTGTAATTGCGGTATCACATAAAAATACTATTGCTTCAATTGCGTCGCCGAATTTATGGTTGCGGACTTGCGCTAATTGTGACTTAACTTTCGCAAATAAACTGTTGACCACTGCATCTGGGTCAACAAATTTGCTAGAATTTACTATGGCTTTAGAACCAGCGATTGCTTTAGTAGTAGCAGGTTTGTTACCATATCTTAGCATTGCTTCTGCGCTTAAGCGTGAGCTGATAAATGTCGCCATCGCATGCGGGTTCATATCAAAGTTAAATATAGCCTTATTCTGTCTTGAATTATCAAATTCCGTGTATGCACTTAGTGCAGCTTGTGCTAGCCCTGGCAGTATACTTGCATATGGAACTGGACACAGTTGCCCGCCTATGGAGAATAATGTTGCTGCAGCTTGTGCCGCCATCCAGCGCTGACCGCTTGGCAGTGCAGGAAATACTCTTAAAGATGCATCGCCTTTTTGACGAATAAAACTTTCAAGTTTTTTATGTAACGCTACAAACACGCCTTGATGAAATGGATATGCTTGCAGATTATCGATTGCTTCGAAATATTTTGATTCGGTGAATCGGTTTAACTTCGCAAAAATTTGCTTAATGTCTTGGGTGTTTCGTTCGGTTTGCTCTTCATTCTTTAGAAGGCGAGTTT
This sequence comes from Gammaproteobacteria bacterium, assembly GCA_035480295.1. Taxonomy (GTDB): domain Bacteria; phylum Pseudomonadota; class Gammaproteobacteria; order UBA6186; family Azoamicaceae; genus JAGVLG01. The sequence goes on along the minus strand of DATIHV010000277.1, from coordinate 6,340 downwards.
CATGGTTCTGTAATTGGCGCTGAAACTGCACAAGCTGTCGATTTACTGGAGGAGTGACAGCCGGCATAAGTTTCTTTGCTTGCAGCTGTAGTTCTTCCAGTGGTTTGTGGTTGAAAATACAAACCATAGTAATTCGATGCGCAAAAAACATATTGGTTAATGAGAACTCAAGTCCGTAAGTACCGTCACCTAGATCCACAATCGTTATATTCGATATACGTTTATCGAACTTCATACGACGAATAAATTGTGCCAACTCTTGTTGGTTTGTCCTAGCATGTACTAAGTCTTGCAATAAACGTGCAGTACTAATTCCAGATTCGCCTTTCAAATTTGGATCAAAGCCATGGGCTAGAAGAGTTGCCATAGCATGATTATGAATATTTATTTTGACTTTCAATTGATTTTCATCAGAACCTGCAATGTACCTGGGCAAGTTTGGCATAGGTACTGATGGCAATTGCCATAGCCAATCACTAAAAAAATCGTTTGCTTCATCTTCATCATCTTCTGATGGAGCGTATATTGTGCGATTAAAAACTAGGTGCTGTATCGAAATTGATTCAAGAACTGAAATGCCACTGGTGTTCATCTGATATTTGCCAGCATTACCTTTTTCCTGAAATTTTTGGTTAAATATCTCCGCCATTGACTTGTTTGCATTTTGATCAGCTGGAAAGTGCTTAGCTTGGTATTCACATAGCAATTTTTGTATGTCTGGTTTACAAACCTTTATTGCATATTGCAATGTACTCATTGGCAATTGGCGTTTTTCAGCTTCATCACATGGATAAGGTTGTGATAAATCAATAGGTTTACGTATTTTTTCGGTATGCCGCAGAATTTTTATAACCGCTTCTTCATCATTTACATAAAGGGTGTGCAGAAATAGATTTTCTGGCCCGCCATCATTAGGGCCAGCTTTAGCATTAGTTAGATCAACATTAGCAAATGGGTTTAGCCCTTTAGATAACATGTCATCGACGTCAAATCGTTCTATTCCTTTAAGACTTCTTAAAAAAATAAAATTAATTTTGGTATTTTCATATGGCATGTTAAGCACCCCAATTCTTTGTTAGTTGTCATTATAATTATTTTAAGCCGTCAAATCAACTGGTTATTTATCCAGTGTTAGCTATTGTACTTATCAATAGTAAACTCTACCATAATTGAACTTCATATACAAAGATTGGGTCTAAAATTCATGAAAAGAGGGGGTATGTATGTCAACGAATCTTACCGGCGGTAACGAAAACAATCCTGAAAGAGAAGTAGATGTTAAGTCTACTCAACTAAGTTCTGACGTTGATAGGCTAAACCAAACACTTCAAGAAGAAGATAATGAGGATGAACGAGCCGACGAGAATAATGCAGCTGCAAGCAACCTGAACGAAAATGCAGCTGCACGTAAAACTATTACCAATGCACCTGCACATGTCACAAGCAACCGTGTAACTGCAGCTAAACTAACTACCCCTGCCACTAACCGAACTGATGCACAACAACAACTTGACGCAGATCTGGCAATCCTGCACCAAATTGTATTGGATCAGAAAGACGAACTTAATAAGCCTAAATTCAAATGGGCTAACGACGCATTATGTGACGCTAAAGATGGCTCTGAGATTTGTAGAATACAAAAAAAACAAATTCACCCTGCTCCGACACGCGTGCGACTGGAGGTAAATGATTGCGTAAATACCTTTACATTCCCAAATCCAAAACATCCCAAATTACCAGAAGTACTAGCGCAGTTTAACAATTACCCTAAAATGCTAAACATCGAATGTGCAGATGCTGGTTCCATGAAAGATTTCCTGAACAATTGTGGCGCATTGGTACATAAATTAAACAATATAGATTTTTCTAAAGAACCAAACAGTCTAATTAAACCAGAGCACAGACAAGAACTTATCAATCTCTTAGCGCAGAAAAAAGAAAACACACCAAACCCATCCGCCACGCAGATGACAAATAGATAATTATAACCCATATGGACTCGCACTCCTATGAAAGACGCAGAAATTACAAAAGCCCGTAGAGAATTAACTTCCAGGATCAACGAGGAAGATTATGTCGGCCTTGAAAAAAAGTTAAAATCCTTAGGCAATGACGTGCTTGAAGTGCTCAATTCAGATGCAGAGGGTGCGCAATCTCCGATCGTGACTGCCGGCAGATTGATGAGTCTTGAAGCTATTAAAATGTATATTCGATATGGCGCAGATTTACTCGCTAACGATTGTTATGGTCAAAATGCTTTAAATAATATACGTAATGCACTTGACGTGGCTTATGATCCTAAGGACTTCGCACAGCTAATGGAATGTGGCATTTACTTGTTGCAAGTAAAAGCGGAGCGACATGAATTGCTGCAGTACATTGATAAATTCACACTATTTCTATTGCGTATTCAACGGCATGGTGCAAGTCTGGCAAAGATATTCCCTTATCGATATGATATATGCATGAAAGCAATAGCACGATTGTCGAATCAATTGCGCGAAGTGCGTGAACAAGGCGGTGATTTGCTGCTGCAGTATATAGAGGAAACAATTCGATCTGGGCACATTTTAGGGATCGAAACCACATCACATATCCAGCTACAAACCACTAACTTCACTATTAACTCCGAAGGTAACGCAACTTTGTTTTCCCACTACTATTTGCATGACATATTGTGTGAATATGTTGCTTCTGACGAACTTCCGTTAGATATTCAAACTAGACTTCGATTCCAAGAAATTATACGCGCACTAGAACACAAAAATCCGGTGATTCAGATTATGGTCACAGGCTGGGGTGAGCACGATGTTTGTTTGGCGCGCGTTAAAGATCGTCTTGTTTTAAGTAATCGCGGTGAAGGCTTTTCAGTAAAGACAAGGGGCGTGAAAATATTTAAACTAAAGAAAGATATAGATCTTAAGGATTTCATGAAACCAGCTGATAGTGATGAAGAATTTGAAGATCATCTCGCGGAATTTGCTAAAATTACAATACCAGAATACAGATTTAGGCAAATTAAAGCGCAAAAGCATGGCACATGTTCATTCGCCAGCCCTAAATCCTTGATAGCGCCAATCTTAAAATTGCTCGGCGATGAGGACGCTTTTGGAACTTATAAAAAATTTACCAGCTGGATGCGCGATAAAGAAATTGACCACTTGCTTGCCAAATTAACGCAAGCTCGTTTTCAGAAACATAAGGTTAATAGAGAGTTCTATTTTGATGTGCTCTCAAAATATGCGCTAAAAGTATATATACGTGAACAAAAGACTGAAAAAATTCGCCCAGCGGACATGGCACGCTTTGACAAAATTATGGACGCGTTTTCCAGGTTTGGCAGGGGTAAAGTGTTTATGCAGACAATGTATCATACCAAGAACCTAGAACCATTATTTGATAGACCAATTGAAGTAAAGATTTCTCCGGATAGGATCGGACGAGATTATAGGCCCGATTTATTGGCAGTACATGATCATCTACCAAAGGACGCAGATGTACAATTAACAGATTTTGCCTGTGACGATTATGCATTGCAACAACAAATATTTCTGAACTTTAAGCAACGCAAACTTGACTTAATAGTATTGATTGATCTTGCCAAACGCACTATGGATCACACAGAGAGCAAGCAATACGTGAAAATTATTAAGTATGAACTAGAAGAACTTAAATCTGATTGGGAAAAGTTTTTACATGCCGTTGGACAAAAAGAAGTGCTAGACGTGGCTAGAAAATATGTCGCGCATCGTAAGAAATTATGGTTAGTATCTAGCGTATTTAGCCCGGCTAGTGAGCAGGAAACATTGTCTGATCTTGATATGCTATTAAAAAGTAGACCTGAAGTTTAAACTGCAGTTACGCCCTTGCCTGTTTGCTCAACAGCAGCCCCATTTCAAATAATCCCCACATTGGTATTGCCAGTAATAGTTGTGACAACACATCTGGTGGCGCTAATAGCATGCCAACAATTAATGTTGCTACTATAATGTGCTTGCGTTTAGATGCCAATTGCTTCTTACTGATTATCCCAGAACGGATCAAAAGACTAGTTACTATAGGAATTTGAAACGCAATCCCGCATGCGACGGCCACAGTAACTATAAAATCCAAATAATTGCCAATATCAAGCATTACCGTGACACCATTAGGCGCGCAATTCGTAAAAAACCGTAGCGCAACTGGGCAAATGACGAATAACGCAAAACATAATCCGCAGTAAAACAATACAACGCTGAAGATAACTATTGGCACTATGTTGCGGCGCTCATGCTTATATAACCCAGGTTTTACAAACATCCACAGTTGATATAACAAGTATGGCGCGCAAATTAATAATGCACACAAAAAGCTTAACTGCATTGGCACCATGAATGGCGCAGTTACTTGCGTGGTAATGATTTGCGTATTAGGTGCAAGATGGCGTGCAATTGGCGCGGTGATTAAACTATAAAGGTTGTTGGAAAAGTAATAACAAACAATAAATACAGCACCAAGCGTGCATACACTGTGTATTATTCTGTCGCGAAGTTCAACAAAATGTTGATTCACGCACTACTCTTTAGTGTTAGATTCTTTGTCGTCGTCTTCGCCATTTAAAGCCTTTCTAAAACCACGCACGGCGTGGCCTAAATCTTCACCTATAGTTCTTAGTTTTTTGGTTCCGAACAACACCATTACAACTAGAAAAGTTAATAGTAACGAACCAGGGCTTACGCTATTTAGCATTGTTAAATCCTCTAACCAAATGGTGGCAAATCGCCGGACAATAAATGAAAATGCAGATGATCAATTTCTTGGCCACTTTCTCGGCCGGTGTTAATAATAGTCCTAAAGCTACGAATATCTAATTGTCTTGCTACTTCGGGCAACATACGCACCATATGCCCCATAAGTTTTATGTCATTGTCAGATAATGCATTTAAACTCGGAATATGCTTTTTGGCAGTCACTAACAAATGTGTTTTAGCTTTAGGTCGTATATCAGGGAACACCACAATTTGTTCGTCTTCATAAATGAACTTGGTATCCATGTCACCAGCAACTATTTTGCAAAATATACAATCGTTCATATGTGCAAGACCCTCATCAATAATAGCGTCATACATAACGTCGATACAACGCCTAAAACAAAATAATACCAAACTGCTGGCTGCTTTGCAGCTATTGTAGGCGCTGGGTTGCTAAGTGCAAGTTGATAATTTTTGTACACTAAGCCGGGAAGCTCGGGTAATTTTTCTAACCAATACGGGGCTAGGGTTTTTATTCTTCTGATTAACAAATTCCTGCCCATACGTTTATGTTTCCAGGTTTCAAGAAATGGTTTTGCGGTGGTCCATAGATCTAGCTCCGGATATAACTGCCGCCCTAAACCTTCGACGCTGATCAACGTTTTTTGCAGCAAAATTAATTGTGGTTGAATTTCCATATCAAAACGGCGCGCTGTTTGGAACAAACGCAATAAAGTTTTACCAAAAGAAATATCTTTTAACGGTTTAGCAAAAATTGGCTCACACACTGTGCGAATCGCTGCTTCAAATTCATCAACGCGAGTATTTTTAGGCACCCAGCCTGATTCTACGTGTAACTCTGCGACGCGGCGGTAATCACGTTTAAAAAAAGCTAAAAAATTTTCTGCTAAGTAATGTTGATCTGCTGGGCTTAGCGTGCCCATAATCCCAAAATCTAAGGCCATATATTGTGGATCATGCGGCCGCTCTGGTGAAACCCATACGTTACCGGGGTGCATATCAGCGTGAAAAAAACAATCTCTAAATACTTGCGTGAAAAATATTTCCACACCGCGCTCGGCTAAACATTTTAAATCGGTATTATTCGCAGTTAATGCGATGCGATTTGAAACAGGAACTCCATAGATGCGCTCTAAAGTTAACACATTTTGGCGTGTATGCGACCAATGCACTTCTGGCACATATAACAAATGCGAGTTGCTAAAATTACGGCGTAATTGTGAAGCATTAGCTGCTTCGCGCAATAAATCGAGTTCATCAAACAGGCTTTTGCGAATTTCAAACAGTATTTCGCGCGGTTTAAAGCGACGTAAAGTTGGCCATAGTAAATGCAATATGGTGGCTATGCTTATCAGTAAATCTAAATCGCGTGCCACTAATTTTTTAATGTTTGGCCGTAATATCTTTACAACTACATGCTGTCCTGTAAACGTCGTGGCAGCATGTACTTGCGCAATCGAGGCAGCGGCTAAAGGCTGCAAATCGAACGTAGCAAACAGTTCATTAATCGGTTTGCCCAACGCAGTCTCGATCATACTCCGTGCTTGTTTGCCACAAAATGCTGGTACTTGATCTTGTAACTTGGCTAA
>DATIHV010000276.1:0-2540 GCA_035480295.1 Gammaproteobacteria bacterium | reverse complement strand
TAACGTAGCAGATTAGGCACTGCAGCCTGCACGTGATCTTTCGCAGCAGGCTCAGCGTCGTTTCTATTATTAGTTTCGCCGCGTTTTATACACCATGTTTTGTATGCGTAAGCTAAAGAATCAACAGCGCCAGCGCAACATTGTATAGCAGTCGCTCCAACAATGGCTGATGTAGCTCGGTCCAAGTGCTTTTGATCTTGTCCATATATAACAGCGCATGCCAAGGTTGTACGCATGAAGCCCTTGTGTATGTTTTCTTTAAGAAACTCTGTATGTTGCTGTGCATCGTCTAATGATTTGTCAATTTTCGTTAGCTGCTTGGCAAGCAAAATATGCAATGTAGTCCAAGTGGCGCGATCGGCTGGGAAAGTATCGACCTGGAGTTGGATTTGATCCCTGAAAGCATGCAGTTGTGCCATTAGTCTTTTGTCCCGGATGTAGTTCAATCCAAACACACTTGCTATGAGCACGTTTATGCTTATAACAGGGATCATTGGCGCTAAGGAAGCTGCGGATGTAAACACTCTACTTTGTATAGAGGCAGGGATTAGCAGCGCACCCATCATGCTCCAAATGTACAGTGCCAGCGCGGAAAATAATATGCGGACAATGAAATTTAGTTTGTCTCTGCGTACTTGTTGATCATTATATAGCATGTACTTACACCTCGTTATTACTACCTTAGAAAGTCGAGCGACAAACTTGACATGTGAGCCGTGCGCAATAATAAGTTAACAAACGAACAGTGTCAAGATGAGGCTGCAAGTAAACGCGACAGATGCACGTATGTTCACGGCTAAGGCTGGTAGCAATCACAAGCGTAAGCTGCTAAATTTGTGCAATATCGTAACTGGACTCTATATGACGTTAGATGATTTTTTAAAATGGGCGAGTGAATACTTCGAGCAGCATGATTTATATTATGGTCATGGCACCGACAATGCGTGGGATGAAGCCGTCATGTTGGCATTATACGTATTGCAGCTACCAGCATATAACGATGTGTCAATTCTTGATCGTAAATTGACTGCAACAGAGCAGACGCAATTGCAAGATTTAGCTGAACAGCGCGTCACTAAACGTATACCTGTACCATATTTGACGCATGAAGCATGGTTTGCTGGTGAGCGTTATTATGTTAATGAACATGTGCTAATTCCGCGATCGCCTTGTGAAGAAATTATTGCTAACCATTTTCAGCCGTGGTTAGGTGCTCTACAACCAAAAAGCATACTTGATCTATGTTCCGGCAGTGGCTGCATAGCTATATATTGCGCAAAAGAGTTTCCGCAAGCTAGCGTAGATGCTGCGGATATATCAGTTGATGCCTTAAATGTAGCGCGCAAAAATATAGCCTTGCATAATTGCATAGATAGAGTACATGCCATTGAATCAGATTTATTCACTGCTTTGGCAGGTAAACAATACGATATAATAATCAGTAACCCGCCTTACGTTGGTCAGCAAGAAATGGCTGAATTGCCGCTAGAATATAAGCATGAGCCTGTGTTAGCATTAGAGAGTGGTATAGAAGGTCTGGATTTAACAGTAAAAATTTTACAACAAGCCAGCCAACATTTAACTGAAAACGGTTTGTTGGTAGTAGAAGTAGGCAACAGTTGGCGCGCCTTAGAAGAGAAATATCCAAAAGTTGCGTTTACATGGTTGGAGTTTGCGCACGGTGGCGAAGGGGTGTTTTTATTAACAGCTGAATACTTGCGAACTTTAAAATTATGAATGAACAACTACCTGAATTACATGCTTTATGCCTGAAAATCGCAAATCAAGATTTTAAAACACGTTTGCAAAGCTTGTGCGAATACTTTCTTGGTATTAACTATGGTGCCTGGCGTAACGGCAGTAGCATCGAAGCTTTAGACGATTTTAACTATGACTTAAATACTTTAGATTGCGTAACTTATGCTGAGGTTGTCTTAGCGTTAGCCAAATCCGATCCGCATGCAGATTATATGACTTTTGTGCGGCGGTTTGAGAATATGTTATGCCATATTCATTACAACAAGGGCATACCTAGTTTTTTAGCAAGCAATCATATCTTCTGTATAGACTGGATTGAGAACAATAAATACATGGTTGAAGACATGACGCAAAATCTTTCTGCGACAGTTAAAATTGCTGAAACGCAAATAGATAAGCTGGCATATTTTATGCGCCACAAAATCAACGCAGCTAATTCTGCTGAATTACCTGAATCCGTTCAAAGCCAATTAGCCAAACGTATATCAACCGTGCCATACATAGAAACCGAAGATTTGCTTAACAATTTCGCACAATATATGGCAAAGTTTCCTGAATATTGTATCGTAAACATAGTGCGACCCAATTGGGATTTGACCGAACGTATAGGTACACATCTAAACATATCGCATCTTGGATTTTGCATCAAAGACAATGTTGCGGATGATTTAAAATTTTACCACGCCACGTCTGAAAAATTAAAAGTAGTACAAGAAACTTTAGATGTTTATATGCTGCGTCAACAAAGCAGCCCAACTATTCGCGGTATAAATGTATTGACA
>DATIHV010000275.1:0-3284 GCA_035480295.1 Gammaproteobacteria bacterium | reverse complement strand
CTGGTAACACCTACAACAGGGCAGAAATTAAGGAATGGTTTAAGCGCAGTAGAGTTGAACCAATGACGCAAATTCATCTTACCGAAAAGCAAACGAAAATCTTAATCCCTAATCATAGAATGGTAGAGCAAGTCATCGATTATTTACGTAAAATCGCTGAGCAACGAGCGCAGGCAGCACATTCAGGTCCGCTGCCTGTACTTGCACAAGAAGCTGAGGCATCGAATTGCATGAGTACATCTAATAATGCGCGTGAAAGTCGTGTTAATAAAATAATGCGTGCAAGACAGCAGCGACATGCAGAATTGTTTTTGGCGGCATTCACCCAGCGGCAAGAACAAGCGCAACAAATTGCGAATGAAGCGCAACAAATTGCGAATGAAGCGCAACCAGATTTAGAAGCAGGTCAACAAAACGCGAATACGGCCCCACTATTAACACCGAGAGGAACTTACCAATGAACGATGTTCCAAACAATGATAACGATTTGCCGATAATCGATCGTTTGCCAGATCAAGCATTTTTTTTCCATTATATGATACTTGGGGCATTTTTATCCCTTATGTTCAATTACTTGGCAGCTGCTAGAGCTTTATATGTAATTACTAGGGATAGACTGCTTGCTGAAAATGCAGCCGAATACACTTATATGCCTGAGACAGACGAATATCGCGAACCTGTTGGGGCAGATGGATTGACGCCTATAGAGCGCGCAATTCGCATAAAAGGCCTCGAGCAGAAAATTTCTACGATACAATTTCCAGCACATATGTTATGTGAGGGTAAGCTAATGGTAGATCCAGTTTTTACTGAGCGTGGTAAAACATACGAAAGAACATATATAGTAGATTACTTGGCTGTCAACAATAATCACGATCCGGAAGGTTACCTTGTCAATAGCAGGCTATTGCGCGAAGATACAACATTGCGCAAACAGATCATTGCTGAAATTGACAAGATTGCTGCAAGAGAAACACAGGGTAGTAATTCTCAGCAAGCACCGGTACCAACACCAGAGCCAGCGCGCGACTTTTTGCCAATGGCGTCGTATTCTATCCCTGGTGCTGCAACGCTGCGTGCATTGCGTGCAAGATTTTTAGATCAAGCTACGGAAAATACCGTATCTATCAGTAGCCCGACTCCTGAGTAGTTCATGGTTCAATTGCACAACTCTTATCTGGAAATAAGTTCATTAAAAAGTCCTTAACTGGCAAACACAGTATATTGCGCTGCAGCCTTTTTGTATCGCCCATATATAACAGCATACACTTAGCCATGGGATAGTCCTGCAAAAAAGCGCGTAATGACTTTACATCATCAGGGCATGGATTTTTTGTATTCTTAACTTCAATAGCTATTAATTCATTAGCGTTGTAAATAATAAAATCAACTTCTAAATCAGATCTGGTGTGCCAATAATATATTTGGCTTTTGTTTTTTGAATAATCATTCCAGGCGATCAAGTTTTGTAGTACTAAACCTTCCAAAGATGGCCCAACGATACTTCCTGGTTGATCTAAAAAGCCTTTTGGCCGTAAGGCATTGTATACCCCTGCATCAAAATAATATACCTTGTTACTTTTAATTAAATCTCGTTTTGCATGTTTAGAAAACACGGGTAATTCATACATCAACAACAAATCACTTAATATGCTAATATAGTTTTCTACCGTTTTTCTTGCTACCTCGCATTCTTTAGCAACATTAGTAGTATTTAATACTGATCCATGTGAAAAACTAAAGCCTTCTAAAAACCTTGCAAATGAGGCAATATTTCTGACTAGTCCTTCAGCCTGTACTTCTTCTTTTAGGTACAAACTAATATATGCCTGCAACACTTCTTCTTTATCTTGAGCTTGATTAATTAGGGGTAAAAGTCCAAATTCTAATGCTTGTGCTAAATCAAAATCGTGGCCTAACTCGGTGGCCATGAATGGATGTAAGGTATAATTTAATGCTCGCCCGGCAAGCAAATCTGCGCCGCTGCGTTTTATTTTTCTGGCGCTCGAGCCAGTCAAAATAAACTGCCTGGCGTCTTTGCTCTCTATGTTGTCGTGCACTACTGTCAAAACTGCGGGTACTTTTTGTACTTCATCAATTACTACTTGCCTTACAGATTTATTTGCAGCCAGAAAATCATATAGCGTCTCTGGCTTTGCAGTGAACGTTCGTTCGGTTTGTGGCTTTAGAAAGTCGATCCATAGGGCATCTTTAAATAATTTTCGCATTAAGGTCGATTTTCCGGTACCACGTGGCCCAAACAAGAAAAAGCTCTGTTCTGTAGCTGGCTGGAAGAATCGAGTATAGTCACGCATTTATTTGGGCCTCACAAAGTGGCGGCGCAACCGCCATATTTGCATTAATTATGGCGGAAGCGCTGCCGTTTTGCAAATATTCTTACAATAGACTAAATTTCGGTATGCGACCCATCCATCATGCCTTAACGCATATTATGGGATATTCTAAAATCTGTGGATCTCTGGTAACAAAAACTAAGTCATTAAATTTTGCCTGTACCACTAGCATTCGATCAAAAGGATCATTGTGTATCTTCGGTAAATCAGCAACTGCCAGTGCTTCTTCTGCTGCTAATTGCAGGATTTGCAACCTTTCATTTCGCAGAGTTGCTAATAAATTTTGCGGGATATTTAATTTACCAATCTCTGATTTTATAGCCATTTCCCACATTGATACGCTGCTGACAAAGATTTGGTTATCAATATCTGCAATAATATTCTTAGCCTTGATAGATAATTTTTCAGGGGTCGTTAACCACCAGAGCAATATGTGTGTGTCTAGTAAATAGCGCATACAAAAACTATTCCTTTTTGTAAAAACTATCCAATATATCCTTTGGCAATGGTGCATCAAAATCATCAGCAACATGCATGATCCCCGTGAATTGCCCACCTTTGCGTTTCTGTGCTTCAGGATTGTACGGAGTTAATGTGACTAAAGGAGTCCCATCTTTCGCTATGATTATTTCTTCGCCACTAAGGGCTCTGTTGATTAGCTTAGAAAAATTTGTTTTTGCATCGTGTATATTCACCAACATACAACACCTCATATTAATTTCTTTCCTATGATGACATTATAGTAGACTAATCTGGCTTAGTCTATAGGTTGAGACGCAAATAAATAAGTGCACCCGCATGGAACTCGAGCCCATATAAGGTGTCAAATTTAATAGTTAAAACAATTTGCACTATAGGAGTTTATATATCATGCCTTTGTACCTTGATATAAATGGTTCCACAAATGAAGTAATTGACGACGATACTGCT
>DATIHV010000274.1:0-2938 GCA_035480295.1 Gammaproteobacteria bacterium | reverse complement strand
GGCATCTATTTAGCTCCAAGGACATAATATTTGATCGAAAAGATTTATATCCGTACGTTTACCAATTTGTTTGTTACGTCTATGTTAAATACGTAGCAATAAAATTAAAAACTAGTTTTCTTTATGCAGGAACACATGATTTAGAATGGAATTAGCTACAATTAAAATTACGAACCTTAAGAAACAACTATTGATATCTGCATTGTGTGTATTTGGATCAACGTGTGTTTACGCAGCCAGCGACGAATGGCATTTCAATATAATACCGTATTTCTGGGCCGTAAACGTAGAGGGCGATATCGAAGTTGGCGTGCCAGCAGAAGGCATTTCAAATCAATTGCTGCATATTTCGGAAGACTACAAATCAATTATGAAACATGTACACAGTGGCGGCATACTTGATGTTAATGTCAGCAAAGGCCGCTTTGGAATATTTTTAAACGCCATGTACGTTGATCTGCGCAATCTGGAAATAACCACCTCAGACGGGTTTGAAGTTCAGGAAAACACAAAATATGAAATCTACGGTGCTGGGGCTTTCTATAAAATAATTGATTATAAACTTGGACCATTTAGTAACTTTGCATGGGGCCCGTATGCTGGCGCCCGTTACACTAATAATTTATCCAGCGCGACGTTGATCGAAGCACCTGAATATGGATCTAGTTATAATGCGCATTGGACAGAGCCTTTTGTGGGCACGACGCTGACTTTTGACATTACTAAACATTGGACCATAAATGTAGCTGCCGACGTAGGAATCATCGCGAAGCAACAGGACAGTTATAATCTTATCGGCATGATTGGTTTCAAACCTTTAGATTATTTAACAATATATGCCGGATACAGACAATTTTACCAATCATTTATTAAAGGAAGTGGTGCATCGTTTTTTGAATGGAAAATGCATATGCGTGGACCAATTGTAGGATTTGCGTTTGGGGTATAAGGATTGTAAATATGGCAGTTAATAATGGATCGGTTTCTGATGTATTTGAACTTTGGCAAAGCGCATACAGTGGCGACGCTGCAAAACTTCAGGAACTACTTTCTGATCCAGCCATTAGCAACAAAATAAATTATTCTATGAAATCCCAAGGCAATCATACAGCCTTATTCTTTGCGTGCTATGGCTCTGCTAATGCTGAAACTATCAAAGTATTGATAAACGCTGGGGCAGATCCTTTCCAGCGTGATGACAAAGGTCGTCTGCCCTTGCATTTTGCTGCAAATACCAAAGATGCAGACCTAATTGCTACATTGCTTGCGGTGCCTAATATGCGCGACTTTAGACTTGATATGACCTCGCATAACGGTCAAACGCCGTTCCATGCGTTATTTTTACCAGATTTAGGCATCGGCATTACAGCAAAGTCAAAAAGCGCTGATATTTCAAAATGCTTGCCGCATTTTTTAGAAGTTGGCCACGATCCACTTGGCGTTTTGCATAAAAAAGATCATAACGGCCTAAGTTCTCTGATGTTAGTAAAGCACTATCAGCATCAAGCTGCATTTCACCCATATGTAGGCCCTAAGACTTTTGAAATATTGTTAAAAAGCGTGATTGTGCCAGCTAATATCGAAGAACTACTAAAGGCTGATCTTAGCGCGCCACAAAAAGAATTCTCACTTGCAAGTGAAGAAGTTTCTGAGCTGCAAGAAATTACTATGGAGCGACGCGAAAGCATCGCACACAAATGATAGTATCTCAGACAGAGAATTTTCGTTCACAACCGGTTTTTACCCAGGTAACTTCTTTGGTTGCTGGGTCCATCTCAAAGGTTACCGCATATTTAGTGGTTTAAGGCTATTATTCCCAGCTTACGCTAATATATCTATACTACCATAGATTTTTTGAGAGCCTATGAACGATACAACCGCCCTTCTAGCATGGGGAGCCGATTGCCTTATTGCTAACGGCCACCCAACACAATCCGCACCGGAAAACGTGGTATCTACCCCCTGGTCTACTATGCTCCGGTTTAGAACGTCTAATGGCGACTTTTACTTAAAACAAACCCCACCATCTATATCCACAGAGCCGCAGATTATAAAACTACTAGCCGATAAATTTCATGCCAGCGTGCCAGTTGTTATTGACAGCAACGACAAACTGCATTGCTTTCTGATGCGCGATGCTGGCCAGGTGCTGCGTGCCACGTTAAAAACTAAATTTGACGTTGAATTGTTGTGCCGCGCCATCGAAGAATATGCGGCACTCCAGCGTTCTACTGAAAATGATGTGAATGCCTTAATTAGACTCGGCGTTCCAGACTGGCGGTTAGATAAATTGCCTGAATTGTATGATCAATTAATCTCTAAAGTATATTTCTTAAAAGCTGACAGCATCACGGACGAAGAGCTGCAAAACTTACATGACCTAAGACCACACGTTGACGCACAATGCAAATTGCTTGCCAGCTACGAGATTCCTGAAACTATTGGCATTCCAGATTTCAACGACAATAATACTCTGCTTGATCATAATACACAAAAATTAACATTTATTGATTGGGGCGAGTCCTCTATTACACACCCATTTTTTTCATTATATAACTGTTTAGAACAGGCGATTAAGCATCATGGCGTAAAAGATGGAGATAAGGTATACAGTAAATTACAAGATGCTTGTTTAACAAGCTGGCTAGAGTCTTCTACAAAAAAACAGCTACTAGATGCATTTAATTTGTCTAAACAGCTATGGCATATCTATGGTGCTTTGGGATGTTATAGGTTAATGGTAAGCGTAGATCTGCAAGCTTTAAATAAGTTGTATGCCGACAAACCTAACAGATTAGCAACTGCTCTTAGAAAATATATCGCCTGTTGCACGTGAGTATTGTCAGGAATACAAAAAGTGCCCTGCCAATATGCTAACGACAAGACCTGTAACTTATCACATTTTTGCCCTGATGCTTCGATTGGTACAACAATTGAT
>DATIHV010000273.1:0-3773 GCA_035480295.1 Gammaproteobacteria bacterium | reverse complement strand
AAAGCCAGTTTGTATTGCTATACATGCGCTCTTTAATAAAGAAATATACACGGAACTATTAGAAGCCGGCGCTGTAAAAATTGTGACTTGCAATACTATCCCGCATTTTTCTAATGTCATTGATGTGACAGATATTCTTGTGGATGAACTTAAGAATAACTTCTTAAAATAACCAGAATTTTTAGGAGAAAGATTTATGGGGAATTTAAAAAACTGCTGGCTAAGCAATTATTTGAAATGCAGTCACCTAAAACATTTTGGAAGCTTTTAGATTAGTTTAATTAGAAATCTAAATGTGACGGCTAAACTTATAATATGAAGGAACTAATATGCGAATGCTCCATAAATGGCTGCGTATTTTGGGGCCAGGTGTTGTAACGGGTGCGGCGGATGATGACCCTTCTGGTATAGCCACCTATGCACAAACCGGTGCACAATTTGGCTACAATCAATTATGGACTGCCTTGTTTATGTTGCCATTGCTACTAGCGATACAAGAGGCTTGCGCGCGGATAGGCGCGGTAACAGGAAAAGGCATAACTGCTGTTGTTAAACAAAATTATAATAAAAAATTATTATACGCAGTTGTAGGGCTGGTGCTTTTTGCAAATACATTGAATATTGGAGCGGATATTGGTGCGATGGCAGAAGCTGCACGACTTATTGTGCCTATTAATTTTTTCACATTAACTATAATATTTACAGCCATCACCCTTGTTCTGGAAATTTTTATCACTTATCGATATTATGTGAAAATATTAAAATGGTTATGCTTATCTTTGCTGGCTTATCCAATAACTGTTTTTATAGTCAAAGAGCCGTGGTGGAATTTACTCCGGGCCACATTTATTCCTCATATTGAATTAAATTTTCAATTTTTATTTATTATTACCGGTGTTTTGGGAACGACTATTACACCGTATTTGTTCTTCTGGCAAGCTTCTGAAGAAGTGGAAGAAGAGCGTGCGCGACATTTAATATCACATGGCGTTCCTAAGATCAGCCGACATTTTATTCATAATCTTCGCATTGACAACTTTATTGGGATGTTTTTTTCTGAAGTTGGTACATGGGCAATTATTGTTGTTGCGGCAACTGTGTTGAATGCTCATGGAATCACGGATATAAAAACTGCCGCAGATGCAGCCAAAGCGCTGGAACCATTAGTTCATTCGTTTCCTCATTCAGGGTACTGGGCCAAAGTGATCTTTGCTGTTGGTATTATTGGCCTTGGCTTGTTAGCAGTGCCTGTGCTTGCAGGTTCAGCGGCGTATGCTCTTAGTGAAGCATTAAATTGGCGGGAAGGCCTTAATTTGAAGTTTAAAAAAGCGCACGGATTTTATGGTGTCATTACTATTGCAACATTGCTTGGTCTCTCGATTAATTTTGTTGGCATTGATCCCATGAAAGCTCTTGTTTTTGTAGCTGTAATTAACGGTATAGCCGCTGTACCATTAATTTTTATCATCGCATTGATTGCAAGAAATGAAGTAATAATGGGGCAGCACAAGAGCGGCTTATTATCTAATTTTTTTGTTTGGGTAACATTTTTTGGTATGGCAATTACCGTGGGTGCCATGTTTTATACTTTTATTAATGCTTCCTTCCATTGACCATCTCCTTGCACGGGCTTATGCCTGCTGCACTGCGTATTTAATGTTATTTTCAACTGACGGCAGCTTTGAGGCCAGAGGTAAAAAATTGTCACCGGTCAGATCGATGTAGAGAGTAGCGCCGGTTGTAATCGTTCCATGTACACCCGCAAAACCACTCGATGCGTTGCACCAATAAAAATTATCCCAGGGTGAAACAGCGCCTAAGCGGGGCATAAACAGTCTGGCCTGGAGCACAGCCCCAGATGTAGTGCACATGCGCACAAAACTGAAAATGATCGACTTCGAAAGTATGGGCGTCTCCACCTGCTGCAGTGTGCGACTCCAGCATAGTGACAGTATAACCCGCTTTTGCAAGCAAGGCTGAGACAGACAAAGCGGACAGGCCGGTGCCAATTACTAGATAATTCGATTGTTTTTTATCATCCATGATTCATAATAACATAAAATGAACAATCTTGATTATAAATACTGAACAAACCATTTTCTGGCGAGTTTAGCCACCTCATCCAGGGTGCCAGGTTCTTCAAAAAGGTGCGTTGCGCCAGGAACGATTTTGATTTCCTTCAGGCAAGTCAAATTGGCAAAAGCGTCCTTATTCATCTCAATGACTGGATGATCATTCCCTCCGACAATCAACAAAGTTGCTGCTTTCACCTGGTGCAGGAATTTACCGGCCAAATCAGGGCGCCCTCCACGGGATACCACAGCTTTGACGAGGTCTCCCAACTGGGCAGCTGCGACCAGCGCCGCCGCTCCTCCAGTGCTCGCGCCAAAATAGCCAATCGGAAAATCCTTGATAGCTGGCTGTTTATGGCACCACTGGGTTGCATCGATCAAACGGGATGACAAGAAATCAATGTCAAAACGTAGTTCCCGTGTGTGATTGTCAATTTTTTCCTCCTCGGAGGTCAACAAATCAAACAGCAGAGTAGCTAGCTTATGATCATTTAATACTCTGGCCACATGCTGATTGCGGGCACTAAAGCGGCTACTCCCGCTGCCATGCACGAATAACACTAAGCCGGCGGCATTCTTAGGGATATGCAGACTGCCCTCTAGGTGGACTTTGCCACTGCTAATTAGCAAGGGATGTTCAGTATCAACGATATATTGGGTCATCATCGTGCCTCATTAATATTTCAATTATACCATACCCTTAACATTTGCTATTGTTGCGATGTGACCCTATTTTATTTCAGGACGCAAACTGTTATCTTGGTGCTCGAATAATTGAGCACTTAGATTACATGAGCAACTTAATTTCCCTAACGAATGTTTCCTTGGCCTATGGTTTAGATCCTTTACTCGATCAAGTTAATTTACAAATCATGAGCAGCGAGCGAGTTTGCTTGATTGGACGCAATGGCGTAGGCAAATCATCTCTGTTCAAAATCATTGAGGGTACACTGCTGCCTGATGGTGGATCTGTGTGGCGTCAACCTAATTTGCGACTCGCTCGTCTACAACAAGAATTGCCACAATCTATCCAAAAATCAGTCTATGAATTTGTAGCAGAAGGCTTAGAAAAGGCAGGTAAGCTACTCGCAGCCTATCATGCGCTGACTCACAAATTAACATATTCACACTCAACTGCGGATTTAAATGCACTTGAACAATTACAGCAACAGATTGAAGCTATTCATGCCTGGCATTTTGAGCAGGAAATTAAAACTATTCTACTTCAGTTAGGTCTTGATCCTGAGTTAAAAATCACGGAATTATCTGGCGGCTGGCAAAGACGCGCTGCCTTGGCCAGGGCCTTAGTCGCTAAGCCAGAATTATTGTTATTGGATGAGCCGACCAATCACTTAGATATTGATGCCATTAAATGGTTAGAAGACTATTTATTAGGGTGTCGCGTAGGCCTACTTTTTATTACCCATGACCGCAGCTTATTGCAGCGTTTAGCAACGCGCATCATTGAACTAGACCGCGGCCAACTCAGCTCTTGGCCTGGGGATTATCAAAATTTTATAAAGCATAAAGCAGAATTATTATATGCAGAAGAGAAGCAAAATGCTCTTTTTGATAAAAGACTAGCTGAAGAAGAAAAATGGATTCGTCAAGGGATTAAAGCGCGCCGTACACGCAATGAAGGCCGAGTCCGTGCGCTAGAGGCTATGCGACGTGAGAGAAGTCAACGTCGGGAAATAGAAA
>DATIHV010000272.1:0-4382 GCA_035480295.1 Gammaproteobacteria bacterium | reverse complement strand
AACAAGATAAGTTTTTTGTTACTGATACAGGATTAATGTCAGCATTATTAGGATACAAGTTCGAAGATGTACGTTTTGATGGTGATCAAAATGGTAAACTTTTAGAAACGTTCGCATATTCGCAACTTGCTGCGCAAATTGACATTGCAAACAATGAATATAAAATATTTCACTATCGCGATCGTGCAAAACGTGAAATAGATTTCATAATAGAAAACGAGTCTAATTCAATATTAGGTATTGAAATTAAAGCTGGCTCAGTTGTGGATAATAACTGTTTCAAGCATTTGCATTGGTTTAAAGAAAACCTTGCCAGGAAGGCAAATTTCATAGGAATCGTTTTATATACTGGGGATGTCACATTACGTTTTGGTGAAAAAATGTGGGCAGTTCCCATTAGTATTTTATGGAGTTAATTGATACCAGAATTTTTTACTTTTTGAGCGCCTGTGTAGCGCAAGCAGCATTCTCGCTGAGGTGCTTAGGGTTAATCGTGCCAACGATGATGCTGCTAATACCAGGTTCTGCCAGAATAAAGTCCATGGCTGCTTGTACTGGATTTTGCTCACCAAGTTTATTTAAATGCCCACTGGCAAAACCTTTCTTAATTAAAATGCCTTTGTGGCTTTTGGCGGCTTGCTCAATCACTGGCAGCTCTTCGGTGTAGCTAGGATTATGCGTTACCATTGCTACATCTGAATGTTGTAACGTAAGTAAACCTCCGGTTACAGTTTTAGTGGACATGCCACTGTAACGGATTAGCCCCTGTTGCTTAGCATCATCCAATGTATTAAACACGTCAAAGTTATTAATTATATGCTCATCATTACCATCGGAGTGAATTAACAACAAATCAATGTAATCCGTCCGCAAACGTTGCAAGCTGCGTTTAATGCTTTGCATAATATGTTGGCGCGTAAAATTGTAAGTGGATTGCTGATGATCATATTCTTCACCTGCTTTGCCAACTATGACCCAGCGATCACGTTGCCCGCGCAATAAGTGCCCTAATCGTTCTTCACTGTTGCCATAAGCAGGTGCAGTATCAAGTAAGTTTATATTTAAATCTTGTGCCAAAGATAATAAATTTGCTGCCTGCGCGTCATCTGGGATAGTAAAACTATCCGGATATTTTACGTCAGTATTTCTGCCGAGCTTTACGGTACCTAACCCTATTACTGAAACCATTAAATCAGTGCTGCCTAAACGTTTGTGTTGTAAAGTCATAGTAGTTGATCCCAAATTGGTGTTGCTATTTGTGCTTGTGGCAATGATCCATCCCACGTACTACTTTGTGGTGTAACATTGTCTGCATTTAACTGATCTAAAATCTGCTGCGCCAATATAGGTGCTAATGCTAATTTAGTCGGCCACGCAGTGATATAGTTATTTTCGCTAAACATGGTAGTAGTGGTTGGCTTGGTACCGTCACTTTGTTTGGCTTCAGCGCGGTCAATAAAAAACGTTGCATATTCAGCCGCAGAAATATCTAAACCCGGAAATATCGCACGCAACTCGCTTTTAGTTTGATCAATTTGCTCGGCTGCGGTGCGTTGCACACCTTCTTCCGCAATCTTGCCGCCTAAGTACCACACTGGCACGTTATCGTGTGCCATATGCGTGGTAATAGTCATGCGTGGTGTGGTATTTAAACCAACGCAGTGCCCATATAATGGCAATAAGTTCTTTGCTTTAACCAATACCATTTGCAATGGGCGCACTTGCATCGCAGGTGCGGCTGCTAAATGTTTAGTAAGCAGTTGATTACCACTGCCGGCTGTAAAAATATATTTTTGTGCTTTAAACTGTACGCCTATACCATTTACCTGCGCATTGACGTGCAGTATATTTTCGCCACTGCCGGTTTCAACGCTAAAATTATTTGCATCGATTTTTACGCAGCGATCTTTATATGGCGCACTTAAGGCGTGCAGCACGGAAGGAATATCTAATACCAATTCTGCCAGCTCATACAACTTTGTTTGTATTGCTGAAAATTGCATTACACTTGGCCATTGTTCTTTGGCCGTAACTGCGACTTGGCTCTTTAATGAGTTACTGGCAAATAACGTTGTGATCCCACCAGTTAAGCGATCTACCGACCAAAGATGCTGGCAAGGAGATAAAACTTTTGCAGCGCTAAGGTTGATGTCGCCGTTTCCATCCAGGCATTGTTGCCAGACAGTAGGCATATCTTGTAATGCAGCCACGGCGCTAGAAATACTCCCGGTTAAAGCGTATTTTAAACCACCGTGAATGATCCCCTGCGATTTGATGGTTTGGCCTGAACCTAAAGCGTCGGTTTCTAGCAGTACCGCGTTATAGCCAGCATTAGTTAGTTGAGCTAAAGTCCACAGACCAGCTATGCCACCACCGAATATTACTACGTCTACACTAATCATATTTTTAAGCTTAAAGGAATCACTAAAAAGGGGATACTAGCATGTTTACGAGCATGATTAAATATCCACAACTTAAAGGGCGGTGAAAATGCAGCTAAACTACAAAAACTTCCGCTCCGAACTAACCTATTGCGGCAAAACCAAAGGTTACTACGGTGAACTCGTGCTGCATGATGAAGTTGTGATATTGCAAGCTAGCAATCGCCAGCATGCAATGCAACTTATGCAGCTGCTTGTGGATCAGTTTTTGCAACAGCAGCAGTGTGCTGCGCGTTAAGCTGCAATTCCAGCATTTTCACATATTTATAATACGCACCTTCGGCATTAGACACCGCCAACATAAAACCTTGGCGGCCATCTAAAAAACCAAATCTAAAAATATATCCACGCAAAAATGCAAACAAACCATGTCCAACTGCGGAGCCAAAACTCGCAGTTTTGCCTTCATTAAATTTATGCAATGCACCAGCGGTTGAATAGCTATGCATTTTGTTAATAACAGTAGTAACGTTTGGGAACGAATAATGAATTATGCAGTGCTGCAATCTGCCAACTTTACCATTTACTTCTAAACCAAAATGCACCAAGCGCGGAATGATCTTACATTGATCGCGTTTTAACAAACGAATATGTTTTTCATTCATCCAATCACCAAAGCGAATGCGTTTGCCGCAGTAATAGGATTGAAACGGAATTTCATATGCATTGCAGGTTGGATTTTTTAAGATAGCTTGGATTTCGGCGGCGAGCTGTGGTGTAACGCGTTCATCCGCATCTAGGAGTAACACCCAATCACAAGTAGCGGAATCATAAATGATTTCGCGTTGCGGACCACAACCTTGCCAGGGCATTACAGTGATTTTATCAGTAAACCGGCGACACAGTTCTACAGTGTTGTCCGTACTTTCTGAATCAATAACAATAATTTCATCTGCCCAGGCAACAGATGTTAAACATGCGACAATATTATGTGCTTCGTTCTTCGTGACAACGCAGACGCTAATTGAGGCATTGGGTGTGGCAGTGCTCATTAAGCACGCTTTTCGGCGATCTCTGCAAGGGTTTTGCAATCAATGCATAACGTAGCAGTGGGTCTAGCTTCTAAGCGGCGAATTCCAATTTCTATGCCACATGCTTCGCAATAACCATAATCTTTGTCTTTGATTTGTTGCAAAGCTTCTTCGATTTTCTTGATTAACTTACGTTCGCGATCACGCGTGCGTAATTCCAAGCTAAAAGTTTCTTCTTGTGTCGCGCGATCATTTGGATCGGCCAAAGAAGTTGCTTCTTTCATTTCAGTGATGGTGTGATCGACTTCTTCCATCAACTCACGTTTCCAGGTGGTGAGAATATCGCGAAAATGCGATAATTGTTCATCACTCATGTATGATTCACCAGAGGTTATACGGTACGGCGCAATTCTGGCTTTACGCTCAGTAGTTCTAGTTGCCACTTCAGAGGAGTCAAACTCTGTATCTACATCTTCCACTTCTTCTTCATCCTTATTTGCTCTTGTTGTTTTACTGCTTCCCTTACTTCTGCCTACCATAACTGACCCTCCAGGCATACTTTTTATAATATTAAACGAATTTTATAGCAGAAACCCCATATGCTCGCAATAGTACATGTCTTGACCTGACACCGTAAAAATCGTTATAGGTTATTTTGATGACATATTAAGTGGCGGGGTTATGCCGTTTCTAGTTCTGTTTTGTGATTTACTGCATGCTCAAGCTCAGAGATTGCTTGCAGTACATCAGAAAAATCTGGAATCTTACCAAAGATCATTCCAGCCATGGCATGATAGTCGCGTCTAAGAATTTCTACCATTTCTAGTGTTGGTGTTAACGTTAAAGAGCCAGGTATGGCAAGGTGTAAATCTAAGTCGGTACTGTTGAAAAATATCTGCGCGTGACGTGCACAATCGCGTGCTAGAATATGATTAGTTGTGGCTTGTTTCCCTATAGGAGAGCTGATTAG
>DATIHV010000271.1:0-14426 GCA_035480295.1 Gammaproteobacteria bacterium | reverse complement strand
AACATGCTATCGCGAATGAATTCCATTCTGGATTGATCACGCGGTGTTATTGTCTCAACCTTAGTTTCGGCAGCGTTGCCGCTTGGCGGGAGGCGTAGGCTTGGATTAATGGTCATGAAATTTGCTAGACCGATAAGCGCTTGTGATGATCTTACTTCATCAAATATTTTGTCTATATCTTTACGCAGTAGTGGTATAAACGCTGGGGAATCAAATAGCTCCTTAATAAATGAAGGAGGATTTGTATTGCCGTAAATAGATAGAATGCCCCCCCACAGCTTTAATCTCGTACTTTGGGGCAAATTAGCATTTGCTAAAATTCTTAACTTTGTAAGAATAAAGTCCTTTACCATAGCTTGCTCAAGAAATTTTGCAATCTCTGTCATTCTCCAATTTCTATGCATGGATGTAGCGCCTTGGTTATCTACAACTGTTGCACTTAATTGCAGCAGAATGCTAATTAATTTATACGGGTCTGCTTTTAATGTGCTTTTGTCATCACTGATTGCCATCATATGCGCTTGCAACATCGTGAGCATGTTTTTTAAATGTTCTTCATTATCAGGAGCTTTTAATGCACGTATAAAGTTTGGATTGTAAACATATTCTAAGCCGTCGTCACAACGTATAACAAAGTCAAAAAAATCATTTGTATAACTTCCGTAACGTAACGATCTTTCTACAGTCCTATTTACATCTTCTCTTAGAGAATCGCCAGTGCGGAGCTCGCTAAACTCCACCCATTCAGCTACGCTATGACTTGCGTTGCGTATGCCTTCTGCGGACATGAGGGTGTGAATAGCTGGTAATTTATTTTTTCTTGCGAATTCGAGTATTTCGCGATTAGTTAAATGTTTATTTGATTTAAAATAAATTTGCAGCACTTTTTGGAGTAATTCGCGCCTTTTATCGTCCGATTTATTTTTAAAGTTTTCCAAAAATTTGTTCAATTCTACCGTAGACAAAGCATGGATATAATCGGCAAATTTCTCACTTTGTATGATTTGATCTGCGTATTTATCCGTGACAATAAACTCATTAAGCAGTTCGATATTGATGCTGGGTGGTTGTGATGGGAATAGAATATTCAATAAGCCATGCTTATCAACAATGTGATTTATGAGTCTGCTTGCTTCTTCATGTTGAGGCAGTATTAACCATTTAAGACACTCTACGTCATCGTTAAATGTGGATTGCTCTGTAAGCACATTTTTCTTAAGCCAATCTATGGCTAGCGTGAGTTCGTCGCGTGCAAATACACCGCTGTAGATCAGACTTTTAATAACATTTGGCTCGAAACGTTCCAGAAGAGTTACACAAATTTCTCTGTACAACTCTGGTGTAGATATTGGTTGGTATCCACTCCATAAACTACTTATGTACAATGCTGAGGAATAGTCACTGGCATGTTGAGGAAAGAGTTTTGGCACTACCGTTAACACTATCGCTTTACATAGTTGCTGCGCGGTAGTTGTTAGATTTTTATTATATTGAGCTCCTAGGGCGAGTTCGTACATCCATGAGCCGAATGAAACTATATTGCGTCCATCGGGCCCTAGAAAACGATCAACAATCGCTTTCGAAAGTGCAGGATCGGGTGGATCAGTAATGTTACCTTGCAATTTTTCTAATAGTGCAATAGCTTTTTTGGGATATGATCCATATCTAGAATCTATATCAAAGTCCACTTTTGATATGTCTAGCCTCATTAGATCTGGCATAGAAGATAAACCTAATTCTCTTCCATATTGCAGCAGTTCTTTTTTCAGAAGCTCTGGGTCTTGTGTAAAGTCTTTTGTAGGGTTTTCATCTGCGTATTTTATTGCAAGAAACAATACCAGCAGTCCAATTCTGTTTTCTCTAGGTAGATCTTTAAACGAATGCAGAAAGTCGTCAAATTCTTGCTTAGACAATGAAAGTATAAATCCAGCAAATTGTTCGCTCTCACATATTTGCACACAATGATTGCTTCCTGTTTTAAAGAAAAGTAAAATTGAAGTTTTATCGGCATCTTGATCAGGTGTAAAAATCATATTTACTAGATCATGCTGCGCAGCAATACTGTCTATGATTGATCTAGCGCGCAAAAATGGTTGATCTGCCTTTGCACTTATGAATAATAACCAAGGTAGCAATTCCGCGATCTCTGAAGGTGGAGCTTGCTTTATGTATTTTTCTGCCCACTCTAGAGCTAAATCTGCGCGATCCATAAATGCATTGTTAAGTATTAAGTTCTTGATTATATCTGCGTCGTAAGCTTTCAACATCTTTTGACAGAGTATGCTGTAAAATACTGGACCAGTTAGTACTGCTAATCTGCGCTTAATTTTTATATTAATCTCTGTATTTGCAATTTGTACTAGGCGTGATAGTTGTTGAGGATCAGGATTTATAACTAGTTGTGGGATCAAAACAAGCATAATTGTTGTAATAAGATCTTGTGCAATCTTATGTTTGTCATTTGTAATAATGCCTGCTTGTAAACTACTGAGAAAAGTATTTATTCGTTCTACTTTGAGCTGGCCTCTGGCATCTAAAAAATGTTCGATAATTGCTTGTGTGAGATCATGCTCAAAAGGGTAGTTAAGACGTACTCCTTCTAGTTTTTGCAATAACGCATTCAGCTTTTCGATTTCCCTAGCGTCAAAATTAAAATCGCTTTTTGATATTTTTAACGTCATTTAAGGCATCCAAGAAATACTTTTACCCATATATATAGACATGGATAGCGAGGGGTAGTTCCCACTGTACGCATAACTACCAAGAAAACGTACAGCGCTTTATGCCTAAAATAAGGCATTCTGTAGCTTGCGTATCATGTAATGCTGTGATATCATGCTGGTACAAAGCCTAAAGCTAGGAGCCCCCGGTGTCAGACGAGCATATAATTGACCTATACGAAGCCTTGCTGTTGCTTGGATCCAAGCAGGAAGCCCGTGACTTTTTGAAGGATTTGTGCACCCCACAGGAAATCGTGGCCCTGACCGAGCGCTGGCGGGTCTGTCAGCTGCTGGATGCAGGGGAGCTATCGTATCGTGAGATTCATGCTGTAACTGGAGCTAGCATTACCACGGTAGGGCGCGTGGCGCGCTTTTTGAAAGACGAGCCATATCATGGCTATAGAGCAATTTTAGATAAGATTAAATTAAAGAAGAAGAGTAAAGTATGAAGCGATTTTTACCCATAATAATGGCGTTATTTTTTTGCAGTGCGAGCACGGTTGCAGAACCAAATAGAGAAATCAAAAAAGTATTAATCAGCCAGGTTGTAGAGCATCCAGCGCTCAATAAAACTACACAAGGCATTATTGCTGGTTTGGCAGACAAAGGTTATGCGCAGGGTGTTAATTTAGATTTGCGCACTGAGTCCGCGCAAGCTAACGCCGCATTGGCTGCGCAAATCGCCAATAAATTTGTAACACAAACTCCAGACATAGTAGTAGGCGTTGGTACTATTAGTGCGCAAAGTTTTATTAAATATGCGGTAGATGGCAAAGTAAAGCTGGTGTTTAGTTCGGTTACCGATCCGGTAAGTGCTAGCCTGGCAGTAACTGCAACCCAAGGTAATCCAAATATGACTGGGGTGTCGAATTTTGTGGCATTGCAGCCACAATTGGAATTATTCAAAAGTATACAACCTAAGCTGACTAAACTTGGTATAATTTATAACCCAGGCGAGTTAAATTCGGTGAGCTTGGTGCTAAAGCTGCAAGAAGCTTGTCAAAAAATGAACATAGTTCTAGTGCAACAAGCTGTTACTAAAACTGCTGATGTTGCCCAAGCTGCAGTTAAACTTTCTACCCAGGTAGATGCAATTTTTATCAGCAATGACAATACTGCGCTGAGCAGTTTGCAAAGTATTATTCGTGCTGCAAATCAAAGAAAAATCCCAGTATATGTAAGTGACACTGATGCAGTTGCAGATGGTGCAATTGCTGCGTTAGGTCCTAACCAGTTTGAGGTAGGGAAAGAGACGGGGTATATGATCGCAAATATTTTAGGTGGCGCAAATATAAATAGCATACGCATCGAGTATCCAGACAAGACTGAGCTGTATGTAAATGAAACTGCTGCAAAAAATATTGGTTTAACCATTCCGAGTGCAATCTTGGCACAGGCAAAAATAATAAAGAGTTAAAATGTCTTATTTTGAACTACTGTCCAGCCTTGAATTAGGCTTAATTTATGGCATAACCGCGCTAGGGATTTGCTTAACCTTTAGAATTATCGATTTTCCAGATTTAACCTGCGATGGTAGTTTTGTGCTTGGCGCAGCGGTTGCTGCCGTATTATTAAAACTTGGTTACAACCCGATCTTTGCGTTATGTATAGCTGCACTGGCTGGTGGTATTGCTGGCCTAGGTACCGGCGTGTTGCATGTGTATTTTAAGATGACTAATTTACTAGCGGGGATTTTAATGGCGTTCATGCTCTATTCGATAAATCTCAAAGTAATGCAAGGTATTCCGAATATTGCGCTGTTAAATACCGAAACCATGTTTACGTGGGGCAATCCATTTTTTTCTTTGTGCGCGGTTGCAGCGATAGTGTGGGCGGCCATTAGTTTTATCTTGTCTACAGATTTTGGTTTAGCGTTGCGCAGCATAGGGCAGAATAAACGCCTTGCGGTAAATTGTGGTGTGCAAATTTCGTTCATGACAATTCTGGCGTTAATTTTAAGCAATGCTTTAATTGCGTTTAGTGGCGCATTATTTTGTCAACACCAAGGTTTCGCCGATGTGTCGCAAGGTGTTGGCACAATTATTATTGGATTGGCCGCGGTAATGATTGGTGAAAAACTTCTGCCGTCGCGTTCCATATGGTACAGCATGTTTGCGTGTATCTTAGGATCTATTGTATACAGAATTTTGGTGGCCGCTGCTTTGCATAGTGAATGGTTAGGTTTGCAAACACAAGATTTAAACTTAATTACCGGTGGCATGGTAGTTGCAGTCATGCTCATGCCAACGCTTGGAGTGCGTAAACAAAATGCTTAAATTAAGTAACATTAACGTAACTCTAAGTAAAGGCACGCCATTACACGCAGAAATTTTGCAAAATTTAAATTTGCAGGTTGGCAATGGTGAATTTGTAATCATAATCGGCAGCAATGGTTGTGGTAAATCTACCATGTTTAATACTATTGCCGGATTTATACAACCGGATAGTGGTGCTGTGATAATTGATGACAGTGATGTTACGGATGTAAAATGTGCCAGACGCGCTGCGTTAGTATCATTAGTCATGCAAGATCCACGTGTAGGCACCATGGAGCATATGACCATTGAAGAAAACTTAAGCATGGCGTACATGCGTGGTAAAGCACGCGGTTTATGTTTACATAATACCTGTGAACGACGTAATTTATTCATAGAAAAACTCGCGTTGCTGAACATGAATCTAGAAAATAAACTTGATCAGTTGGTTGGCAACTTATCTGGCGGGCAGCGCCAAGCTTTAAGCCTAATTATGGCCATTATTGCCGATTATAAGATCTTATTGTTAGACGAGATTACTGCTGCATTAGATCCATCTACTGCAGATAATGTGATGGCTATAGCCGCAAAACTAGTACAAGAAGAAAAGCGCACTGCGATCATGATTACGCACAACATGCATTATGCTTTGACGTATGGTAATAGAACCTTACTTATGAATCGCGGCAAAATTGTGCGTGAATATGATGCTGCTACGCGCAGTAGTTTGACGCCAGCGATGCTCGCTGCAGATATTGGCGAAATTTAGATCCCCGCTCTTCGCAGCGTTGCTGCTTCGGCGGGGATGACAGTACCTGTATGTCTTCCCCGCCAAGGCGAAGCCGCGAGCGGGGATCTATTGCCCTGCAACTTTAAGCTTGGGACCAATCTTACAGGTTTTCACCATGTTGTCTTGCACCAGCATAATTTCTATAGGGTAGTTGTTTAGTAGCACGCAAGTATTTGCAGATGGGATTAACTCTAAGTATTCAATGATCATGCCACTAATGGTTTTAGAGTTTGTGATCGGCAACTCCCATTGCATGGTTTCGTTTAAGTAACGTATGTTTACGCCTCCATCAACTAGATATGTGTTATCTGGTTGCGGAATGACTCTAGATGTAAATGCTAAGTCAGGCGAAAACTCGCCAACGATTTCTTCTAAAATATCTGCTAGCGTAACTAATCCTAAAATATCCCCATATTCATCTACCACTAAGCCAAAACGATTTTTTGTGCGTTGAAAGTTAAACAATTGGGTATGTAAATATGTGCCCTCAGGAATGAAATATGCTTTTTCGACTAATTCCATGATAGTTGGTTTAGAAAAACTTTGATTTGCCAATACATGCATAAGTGCCAAGCGCATGTGTAGCACGCCGTAAATATCATCTATGTCGTCACGATATACCGGCAGTATAGAATGCTGACTGCTGCGAATTTTCTCAAGTATTGTTGCGTCATCTTCGTTTAAATCTATGCCGACTATTTCATTACGTGGGATCATAATGTCTTCAACAGTGATGCTTTCCAGATCTAAAATACTGGTTAACATCGACTGATGTTGGGAAGAAATTAATGCCCCTGATTCATTAACCATGGTGCGTAGTTCATCCATGGTTAAGATATCAAGAGTTTTTTTGTAATGCTTAACGCCCATTAAATATAAAATCCCGTTGGATAATATATTTGCTACCCATACAAGGGGAAACAGAACTTTGATGGTTAGGTATAATGGGCGGACAGTTAAATAAGAAACAAACTCAGCCTTTTGGCTGGCAATGATTTTGGGTGTGATTTCTGCAAACAATAACACAACTATAGCTAAAATAGCTGTGGCATATAAAGCGCCGATTTCGCCAAAAAAGCGTACGCCGATTATTGTTGCAATTGATGCAGCGCCAATATTAGCAAAGCTATTACCGATCAGCACTACCGTTAACAGGCGATCAGGTCTTGCGAGAATTTGACTAACCAGGCGTGCTGACTTGTTAGTTTTTGCAGCATGTTTTAGCCGATAACGGTTAATTGCCATCATCGCGGTTTCAGTGGCAGCAAAAAATCCTGAGACGCATAATAAGACTACGAGCGAAATAATTAAAAAATGCGTTGACAGGACTTCGGTAATGGTTTCCGTCATTTTAGAATTGTTCAATCCATTTACTGCCAAAATAGGCAATTACAAGTAGCAAAACACCAATTATTGTGCGTGTTGTTACCATATCGCTGCTCCAACCAGAGCGGTGATAGCCATATAAAAGTGTAGCAAATAAACCCCATGCTAATATAGAAAGCAGTAATTTGGATGATAGTATGTGTTGCCAAACATTTGGCAGGTAAAAGAAAGCTCCTAAAAATGATAGGCTGAGCAAAATAAATCCGGTCCAGAGAATTTTAAACAATATGCCTTGCATGGTTTCGACTGGCGGCAGACTGCGCAAAACGGGGTATGTTTGCAGCGGGTGCGCTTTGATGACGTAATTTTGTGCAGCTGTGACAATCGCCTGCAAGGCCGCTAATACCAGGATACCTAGTGATAAAACGGAAAATAATATATGGGCTAAATTGGGGGCACGACTGTGAATGGCAAATACTAGCATGCCTAAGGCTAGAACTAGAAAAAAGAACAAATACTCTTTAAAATGTTGCATGCTTATCAGTGTATACGATTATATGCAGAAGTTAAAATATATAGCTGCCAAACTAAAATAGTGCTTCGATGGTAACTTGGCTCTGTACACTTTCCCGTGCGCGCGCATTATCTTGTATCCCGTACGTGCTGATGATGGTAGTAAATAGGCTTTTCTTGCTGTTTGTACCCATCCTAAAGATCTCTTTTTTAGCGTTTAATTCTTCGGCATATGGTTTCGTGATTTCGAATACTTGATTATAAAATTTAATCTCACATAAATTCATGCAATTATCAGCACGATCGAGCAGCAAATCTATTTGTGCCCCAGTTTTGTTATGATCTCCTTTGAGGTACCACGTATGTGCCGTAACGTGTATCCCGCGTAACCCAAGGGCATCCTGGATTTTATCAAGATGCAGTAAACATATATTTTCAAAGGCATAACCACACCATGATTGCCATGCATTTGAATTTATTTGTTGTAACCAATAATTTGCTTGATCTGTGGCGAACAATTGCCGTTCGTGAGGCTCTATCCATTTTAGATAAAATAACGAATATTGATCAATTAAGCGGTATTTTGCTAAAGCTTTTTTGGAATTGTAACACCCAAAATGTAATATGAATCCAGACTCCTCTAATTCACGCAAAATTTTAGATGCTGTGCCACCAGTGCCGATCCCAGCCTTATCCAACAATTCATCGCGTGTAAAACCACTATGGCTTTTTGCCAATACTCTTACTATTTTTATATGTTTTTCATAATTTTTAAATAATGAAGCATATAGTTTATGGAATTCGCCGGCTAAATATCCAACACGCGTAAAAAATTGTTCACTTATGGTTTGGGTTACGGATTTTCCAGGTTCTATTTGCGCTAAATATTTAGGAATGCCGCCCATAGTCATATATAATTCTATAATTTGTTTATGATCTAATTCAATATTGCGCGAGGCTAATAATTGCTTGGTTTCCTGCAATGTAAATGGTAATAGATGTAATTTGCGCGTTAATCTGCCATATAATCCACCCGTGTTTGAAATGATGTTATCAAGCATCCATGACGCAGCTGATCCACAGACAACTAAAATTACGTGCGGCATTCTAGACAGGTATCGATTCCATAGATTATCAAGTGCAGACAGGAAATTTGATTTGGGTGTAGCGATCCAAGGTAATTCATCAAAGAAAAGAATGATTTTTTGATCTTTGGCTAGTAAATTTATTTGTTGCAGCAGCAAATCCAACGCGTCAAGCCAATCTTTAGGCATTTTGGTGATTTGCATATCAAAAGTGCGGGCTAATATAGAGCAGAAACTCTTTAATTGCGTTTTGAGATCTGCGTCGTTAATACCAGAAAACTCGAAATAAGCGCCCTTATTGTGGAAAAAGGTCGTAAGTAAATAGGTTTTTCCTACTCGTCTTCGTCCATATACGGCAATAAATTCTGCCTGGTCAGACTTTAAAGTTTTTTGCAGTAGACTCAGCTCTAGTTCTCGACCTATGATTGCGCTCATAGATACTCCCAAATCGTGATTTTGGCTGATTATATAGGATATTCAGCCAAAAGTACAGGCCAAAAGAGAGTTTTGGCTGGTTATCTCCTATATTCAGCCAAAGATCCCCTGGAAGTGGATTTTTGGCTGGATAAAGAGGGATTGTCCCCCGAGCTGCCATATTAGTCTTCATTACTAGAACGAAATTTGCTATTGTGAGTCTTATAAACACGGTTGAAACAAGAATATCCAAGGACCATAATGTTTGAAAATCTAAGCGAGCGTTTAGGCAAAACCCTGCGTAACCTAACAGGCAAGGGTAAATTAAGCGTAGACAATATCCAAGAAACGCTAGGCGAGGTACGTAAATCCTTATTGGATGCCGACGTTGCCCTGAGTGTGGTCGACGCTTTTATAGAAACATTGCAAGCTAAAGCCATTGGCCAAGAAGTTGATCCTAGCCTCAGCCCGGGCCAGTTTTTTGTAAAACTAGTAAAAGACGAGCTGGTGCTATTAATGGGCCAGGCTAACCAAAGCTTAAATCTGCAGGCAAAGCCGCCGGTTGTGATTTTGGTTGCCGGTTTACAGGGGTCAGGTAAAACCACAAGCTGTGCTAAATTAGCAAAATTCCTGCAAGATCAGCAGAAAAAATCAGTCATGATGGTTAGCTGTGACATTTACCGTCCAGCTGCTATTCAGCAATTAGCGTCGGTTGCAGAACAAGTAGGTGCGAGCGTATTTCCTAGTGAATCGACGCAACAGCCAGTCACTATTGTTAAAAATGCCTTAGATGCCGCGAGCAAAGCCTTTAAAGATGTGTTGATCGTAGATACGGCAGGACGTTTACACATCGATCAGGCCATGATGGAGGAAGTTAAGCAAGTTCATGCTGCTTGTAATCCTACCGAAACCTTATTTGTGGTGGATAGTATGACCGGGCAAGATGCGGCAAATACTGCCCAAGCATTTAATGCAGCATTACCATTAACTGGCGTAATTTTAACGAAAATCGATGGTGATGCGCGCGGTGGCGCGGCATTATCGATTCGGCAGATTACCGGCAAACCCATTAAATTTATGGGTGTTGGCGAAAAACTCGATGCCCTAGAGCCTTTTTATCCTGATCGCGTTGCATCACGCATTCTCGGCATGGGTGACGTACTGTCGCTGATCGATGAAATTGAGCGCAAGGTTGATAAAGAAAAGGCCGACAAATTATCTAAAAAATTAGCCAAGGGCAAAGGCTTTGATCTCAATGATTTACGTGAACAGCTACAGCAAATGGTCAACATGGGTGGCATGGCAGCTATGCTCGACAAACTACCCAATATGCCTGGCATGGTGCAGAAAGTTAAAACTTCTGGCCATGAAAAGCAGTTTAATACCATGATTTACGTCATCGATTCGATGACCAAAAAAGAACGTGAGCGCCCAGCCATAATTCTTGGCTCGCGTAAACGCCGCATTGCCGATGGCTCGGGTACCAGCATCCAGGACGTGAATAGGGTGCTAAAACAGCACGAACAGATGCAAAAAATGATGAAAAAGATGTCCAATAAGGCCGGTATGATGAAAATGATGCGCGGCATGCAGGGCAGGCTGCCACCAGGGTTTATGTGATCGGGTTATCACACTAGAACTCGGCACATGACTCTTCCAAGAGGTTGGATTTTGCAGTACAATACCCGCTCTTTGGGCTATCTAAATATTAATTAGGTAGTTAACTTATATATAGAATACTTGGTGAGGAATCAACCAATGGTTGTAATTAGATTAGCACGTGGCGGCGCCAAAAAGCGTCCGTTTTATCACATCGTTGTAGCTGACAAGCACAGAGCGCGTGATGGTAAGTATATTGAACGTTTAGGTTTTTATAATCCTACAGCTACTGGCGCAGAAGTTGGCTTAACAATGGTACGTGAACGCGTTACCCATTGGGTGGCTAATGGCGCACAACTTTCCGATAAAGTACGTGATTTAGTAAAAGTGTGGGATAAACAAGCCACAGCAGCTTAATAAGTGGATATGGTTGTTGTTGGTAAGATAGGTGCACCGTATGGTGTGCGCGGTTGGGTAAAGATATTTTCTTTTACTGAACCTTTAACCAATCTGTTTACTTACAAATTGTTGTTGCAAGCGCCCAAAGAATTGCAGGCGATTGCCATAGAAGAGTTTAGGGCACATGGCGAAGGCTTTGTGGCAAAACTGGTAGATATAGATGATCGTGATCAGGCTGCATTACTTACTAATTTGCAGCTGGTAGTTGATAGAGAAGATTTACCCGAATTAGAAACAGAACAATATTATTTTGCAGATTTGATTGGTTTAACTGTATTCAACCAAGACAAAATTGAGCTAGGCGAGGTAGTAGAATTTTTTGCTACTGGCGCAAATGATGTGATGGTAGTGCAAAGTGCAAAGAACAAACAATATCTTATACCGTTTGTTTTAGATGAGTACATAATTGCTATCGATTTGCCGGCCAAGCGAATGCAAGTTGAGTGGGATGCGGAGTTTTAAAATGTGGTGTGGAGTTGTTACGTTATTTCCTACCATGTTTAATGCGCTGACGGACCACGGAGTAACTGGTAGAGCGATTGAAAACCAGATACTGAATTTGAGTTTGCAGAATCCACGTGATTTTGCAACTGATGTGCACAAGACTGTTGATGATCGCCCTTATGGGGGTGGTCCTGGTATGGTGATGAAAGTTGAGCCTTTGCGTGCAGCGATTAACACCCTACGCCAACAAACTAGTGCCGCAAAAGGTCCTGTTAAAGTAATTGCATTAACGCCACAAGGTAAACGCGTTACGCAACAGGATATTCAAGCATTAGTGCGTGATTGTCAGCAGGTAATCTTTGTTGCTGGTCGCTACGAAGGTATAGATGAACGTTTATACGCTTTGGAAGTTGATGAACAATGGTCCATAGGTGACTATGTTATCAGCGGCGGTGAATTGGCAGCCATGGTTATCATTGACGCAATGGCGCGGTTGCTACCAGGTGTATTAGGCCATCCAGCATCTGCGCAACAGGATTCGTTTACGGATGGTTTGTTAGATTGTCCGCATTACACGCGGCCGGAAGTAGTGGCTGGTTTACCGGTACCGGATGTTTTATTGAGTGGTGATCATGCGCGTATTGCGCAATGGCGCCAAGAGCAAAGGTTGGAACGTACAAAATTACTTCGACCTGAATTATTAGAGTGTGTAGATTAAAGATTTTTTAGATAAAACTTAGCGGAGAACTTGCATATGAGTTACAGAATAATTCAAGAAATTGAAGCGGAACAATTGAAGAAAGATATTCCAGCGTTTGCACCTGGAGATCTAGTTATTGTGCAAGTAGAAGTAAAGGAAGGCAATAGAACTAGATTGCAAGCATTTGAAGGTGTTGTTATTGCTAAACGCAATCGCGGTTTAAATTCAGCATTCACTGTTCGCAAGATATCGCACGGTGAAGGTGTGGAACGTGTATTCCAAACACACAGCAAGAGCTTAAAAGGTATAGAAGTTAAACGTCGTGGTCACGTACGTAAAGCTAAGTTGTACTATCTACGTGATTTAGCTGGTAAATCAGCACGTATTAAAGAAAAATTAGTCAGCAAAGACAAAATCTTAGCAGCTGCGGTTACACCAGTTGCAGCAGCTCCAGTAGAAAATACTCCGGACGCAACTGCAGAGTAGAGCTTGTTTCTGTCATCCCCGCCAAGTGCAAAGCACGCGAGCGGGGATCTAGCCGATGACGAATGCGCACACCTGTCATCCCGGGCATGTGTTACATGACCCGGGATCTAGATCCCCGATAAATGCTAAGCATTTTCGGGGATGACATGTTAAAACAAATGGATTCAAAACATAGGATGTTACAAATGAATAAAGTCTTCCAAACACTAACTGTACTTCTTTCACTCACGATTCCTTTTGTAGCACATTCTAAAGCAACAACACCAACAGCACCTACAGTAAGCGCCGGTGAAAAAGCAGCAGTAAAAACTGCGCTAGACAAGATTGCCAAACAAGCTGATAGAAAATTCCCCATCACAAGTATTGTACCTTCGCCAGTTCCAGGTTTATTACAGGTTACCTCTGATTTTAATGTTTTTTACATTACTACTGATGGTGAGTTTGTAATGGTTGGCGATATGCTGGATACAAATAAAGACAAAAGTAATTGGAGTGTCACTGAACAAGTGCTGCGAAAATTACGCGTGCAAGCTTTGAGCACGGTTAATCCAAAAGACATGATTATATTTCCAGCTACCGCGCAAAAAATTGGTACAGTCACTGTTTTTACCGACATTGATTGTCCTTATTGTCATAGATTGCAAGAAAACATTAAACAATATACAGATGCTGGCATCGAAGTACGTTATTTAGCCTTTCCGCGTTCCGGTCCCAAAACCAAAAGTTTTGATGAAGCTATAAAAGTTTGGTGCGCAAAAGATAAGGCCAAGGCTTATAACGATGCGATTGAGCTTAAAGTATATCCAAAAGATTCATGTTGGAAAAATCCGGTGAAGATGGAATACGAATTAGGCCAAAAGATGGGAATTTCCGGTACACCTACTATGATCCTAGATAACGGTGTTAGCTTTGGTGGTATGGTTGATCCGCAACAGTTAGCAAAATTTATCAGAGAAGAAGTTAACGGTTAATGATCCTTTACGCTTTGCATGCGTAGCTGATCTAGCTTTTCTTTAATTTTTATTTCCAACCCACGTTCAACTGGATTGTAATATATTTTTTCACCAATCTGTGGTGGAAAATACGTTTGATCTGCAGCTTTTGCATTTGGTTGATCATGATCATATTTATAGCCTACGCTATTGCCAATCTCGCGCATTAATTTGGTTGGTGCATTACATATATGTTGTGGTACTGGCAATGAGCCATATTGTTGCGCATCTTGCATTGCTGCACCATACGCCACATATACGGCATTACTTTTTGCAGCACTGGCTAAATAAACTATAGCTTGTGCTAATGCCAATTCACCTTCAGGGCTACCTAAACGTTGCTGTGCATCCCAGGCATTGATGGCGATTTGTAAGCCGCGTGGATCAGCGTTGCCTATGTCTTCGGTTGCCATACGCACTACACGTCGCGCTATGTATAATGGATCACAACCGCCATCGATCATGCGTGCAAACCAATATAATGCAGCGTCTGGGCATGAGCCACGTACCGATTTATGCAGCGCAGAAATTTGATCATAAAACATATCGCCATTTTTGTCGAAGCGACG
This sequence comes from Gammaproteobacteria bacterium, assembly GCA_035480295.1. Lineage (GTDB taxonomy): Bacteria > Pseudomonadota > Gammaproteobacteria > UBA6186 > Azoamicaceae > JAGVLG01. The sequence goes on along the minus strand of DATIHV010000271.1, from coordinate 74 downwards.
ATATGAATCAGTTAGAACTTTAGTGATTACTGCTTCTGTAATCGTAATCGAATGATGCATATGCTGACCATGTT
>DATIHV010000270.1:0-3154 GCA_035480295.1 Gammaproteobacteria bacterium | reverse complement strand
TCGAACCGCGATTTCCTGGTTTATGGTAAGCTTTGCAGAATTTTGAGAAACCTCTAACGTAACCTGATTCAAAATCGATTGATTGTATTGAGTATCACCCTCGCCATGTGTACTTGTAGATTTAAATTCTTGGTAGAATTTGTCCTTATTGTTGGCAAGCAACAATATATGTGCTCGTGCAGTTAGCTTGCCGTGATTAGTGCTGAAGTACTGGGTGGCATCGAACCAATAACCTGACATGTCATTTTTGCCGTCATAAGCACGTTGATCATGAACTTTAAATGGTGATTTTTTGTTAGTTATTTCATCTCTATACGAATCTTTTAATGCGTCAACGTTTATAGACGCATCTGTAATATCACAAGTTACTGTTGCCTTAAAGCTATAAATTGCCGCAGAAACCTCTTGTGGTTTGGACAATTGTACTTTGCCGCAACGAATGTCGGCATGCACGTGGCACGAATTTGTAACCAAGAGTAATAAAAACACTACCTTTAGCTTCACATTCCCTCAAATATAATCAACGGATGTTAAGCTAATTGTAGATCATATTTGCTACTGCATAATCAGTCTTGTGTTGTTCTTATTTTGTTTGGTTTCGGTATATGCCCTTTGTATCTCGGTGAGAATCAGTCGCTTAACAAAGTTGTTCGGACACATCTCTTTATTCGCTAATACTGATCCATCAGCTGGATCAGTATTGTGATCGCGCAACCAGCGCGTTGCTGCGGATCGATCGCATGTTGTTTTTGCTTTTGAACCAATTAACATAACTGGATCAGTCATCGGCGTAAAATTAACTGGGCACATAAAAGCATTGAGGTTGAGACCGTTCATGGTAGGATCTAGTGCCATGAGTTTATCAAGCTCTTTTTCGATAGCAGTTTTAGGCTTCACTTGAGATTCTATATCTGGCTCATGAGCAGTTTTACGATTTGCGTGTGTTTCAGTATTTGGAGTCTGGTGTAACGTTCGCCAGCGCAAACGCTGATTTGCGCGATCTTGGTTTTCATAACGTATATAATTAACAAAAGCACCAACTACTGGGACCACGCCCACTGCAACTATAGATCTACAGACATTATCTACATCTAAGCGCACCTCGCACATAGTGTCGTCTTGTTGCTCCATCCTAAATGGCATAAACATTGCGGCAGTAATTCCGCCTACCAGTCCCACAGATTGTCCAATAAAAAATCTTTTCAAAATATACAAGCCCCGTGCGTCAGTGCCAGGCGGAGGAAAATCAGCCTTATTAAGTGATTCCCGCTTCACGGTGTTATAGAAGCTTGTAAAAAATATCAGGTTTGCGAGCGCCACGGTAGCTACCCATGCAGCACGAGTCCAAGCAATTATATGATCAGGGGACGGTGCTGATTCGTGTCGTGAGTTTTGCATAGTTTGTGTGCCTAAACGGTCTGTATACTGTTCCGATGGTCATATTTTGTGAAATGTTAGCGTAATTATCAGTATAGGTCTATAGCTGTTTAAAGCTAGGCTCATCTTTTAGGAGCGAAAAATTTAGCCGCCTATGTTAAAATTAAAGCGAAAGAAGTCCCTTTCATCACCCGCATGAATGCGTGTGTCTTTCGGGCCTGGGATAAATTAGCAGTTATATTGAATAATTTTACAACTTTGTTGTTATGGAGACGCTGCACGTGAAATGTACGAGGATCTTGGTTGATGCAGATGCATGCCCCAATACGGTTAAAACAATTTTACACCGCGCGGTTGAGCGCCTAAAGATCCCAATGATTTTTGTGGCAAATAAGCCTGTTGTCATGCCACGATCTAAACTGATTAAATTCGTGCAAGTAGGAGCAGGTTTTGACGTGGCTGATAAGCATATCATTGAAATGATCGAGCCTGGAGATCTGGTGATTACTGCAGATATTCCGCTAGCGGATGCAGTTGTACAAAAGGGCGCGCACGCACTTAATCCGCGCGGTGAGCTTTATACCCAGAATAATATCAAAGAAAAACTCAGCATCAGAAATTTCATGAGCGAAGTGCGTAGCACCGGGCAAATTACCGGTGGTGCGCCACCGTTGACTAAGCAAGATACACAAAAATTTGCCAACGCGCTGGATAGATTTTTAGCGTTGGGTAGATAATTAGCGGATGGCTATTGCCCCTAACCAGGTGTGTATGATAGCAATTTGCTCTGGCGTCATTAGCATTGGCGCATGTCCACATGCAGGAATTTCAGTTATAGTTGCTTTGGGGCCAGTAACGCGCATTTGATCTGTAGTTTCGCGTAGTAGAATATCAGAGGTTTCGCCGCGCAGTACTAATACCGGGCATTTAACTTTGTCCCACAGGCTCCATAAATTAATATCTGTAATCCACCATTTGTGCATGCCATGTGCGACGTGTGGATCATATGCTAAAGCATATTGGCCATCAGGTAATTTTGTCACACTATGCTCAGCCATGTGTTGCCATTGTTCATCGGTTATCTTTTCAGATGTTTTATATGCATTCCGAAAATACTGCTCGGCCTCGGCAAGGTTGGCAAACTTCATGTCACGTTTGGCATATTTTCTTATTCTTTCAATACCAATTTTTGAAATTAAAGGTCCGGCATCGTTAAGTACTAATGCTTTAATTGGAGTGTTTGGCTGGGCTGCCATATACATGCCTAGGATACCGCCAAGTGAAGTGCCAATCCACGTTAATGCTGGCACATTCATGCGTGCAATTAAAGTTGTTAAATCGGTTGCATATTGCGCTTGATTGTAAAAATGCGGGTTAGCAAATCTATCGCTCGCACCACGGCCAGCTAAATCTGGGCAAATCACGCGATAATTCGCGCTCAAACTTTGCGCCAAGTAATCAAAATCGCGGCCATTTCTGGTTAAACCGTGCATGCATAAGATGGAGTTTTGCGCAGCAGCTTGCCCCCATTCTGTATAAGACATGTTGTGAAACCCTGCGGGGTTTATGCATAACACGGATTTTTGCTGCAAAGCTTCTCCCAAAGACTCGCAAAGTTAAGTTGTTAACTACAAGAGTCTAGATATTCATAACAACCTACGTTACGGCCATTATAGTAGAATTCTGCCTAGCGCCTGACTAGTTGCTATAATTATATTCAGTATCACAACGTGGTTCAGCTATGGATTCAAGGGATTATCTGCAGTTTACCAATCGA
>DATIHV010000269.1:0-6253 GCA_035480295.1 Gammaproteobacteria bacterium | reverse complement strand
GCAATTCTGATCGCGATTTCTGCTTCATCTTCGGTGAGTGCGCCCATTAGGTACACTACGCTATCTTCGGTGATTACTTTTACGCGATTCATACCTACGTTACGGTTACTCAAAATACGTGCTTTTACCTGTGCAGTAAGCCATGTGTCGTTAGTGCGGGTTGATAATGGGATTGGACAGCCGACCGTGATTTGATTGTAAATTGTGCTGACACCACTGACCTTGTGCACGATTTTTTCAATTTCATGCTTGTAATATGGCTCTTTTGTTTGTCCCACTAATAGAATGGAGTTGTTGTAGCTTAATGTGCTGACGTGACTGGCTTTCCAAATAGGCTTGTTTTTAGCCAATGCTAAGTTTGCTTTTACGGTAACTGCCTGATCTTCAACTATAGTTTTTGCTGGACGTCGATCAAAGTTAAACCAAGATCCTGCTGCTACTGGTACTAGCACAGCTTCATTGCCGCATCCAATAAGTAATAGACAAAGCGCGATTGCTGTCGTTGCGCGCATTAGTCCTATAGTTTTAGGCATTAAAGGCATCCTTGATCCATTCGATGTTAAGGTCGTCCATAGATTCCGTTACCGCGATTACATCAAAACGACAAGCAAGTTTGGTAGCCCAACTTTTTGCTTGTAGATAAAATTCTGCTGCACGAATAATCTTTTGTTGTTTGGCCAGCGTAATCGTCTCAGCCGGACTGCCAAAGGCAAGATTTTTCCTGTAGCGGACTTCAATAAACAACAAAGTTTCGTTTTCAACGGCAATTAAATCTATTTCACCACACTTACAGCTAAAGTTGCGATGTAAAACAATTATACCAATATTCTGTAAATATTCTACTGCGCGATCTTCTATTTTCTTGCCGGTTAGTACTGCGTTCAAAACTGTTCCCCACTTACCTGTGGCAGACCTTTCTTAAACGAAGCCCACATAAGCTTGCGATCGATATATTGTTGCTTTTCTAGCGTTAACATGCCGGTCATACCGGATATGCCAAGATGTGGCATCATCGTCAGTTGCTCAATTTGTAGGGCGACTTTATACGCGTCCATACCTAAGGCATAAAGACGCGCGTATTGATCAAAATCGTTGTGTTGTTCGTCTAATGGTTTGTAGTGTTCGCGCAAAGCAATGGAGCCATCTAAAACCCACGGCATATCGCAAAATTGTACACCGTTCAAATCCTGATCCAGACCTGGCTGCGCTTTGCCAGTGTATATGCTAGAGCTAGCATATGCTGGTACGTTGCCGGCAAAATAAAAGTTGAGTAACGGTTTTACTTGGCGCGCTAAAGCTGCATTTGTAGCGATAAAAATCATATCTATATCTTGTCTGCGCCGCGGATCGAATGCGAATTTAAAACCACTTTGCTTCAGCTTGGCAGCACGCGCTTCGCTAGCATCAATGGCTAAGAGTTTTTTAACGCCGCTAGTTAAATCCGATTGGGAGCCGATTTCTTGTGTGCCGATTATAGATCCACCTTGCTCTAGCCAAGCTTTTTCAAATGCACCTTGCATGCGTTTACCCCAGGCGGACTTAGGCGCGATTATTACCGCATTTCTGTGCCCGTCATGCCATGCTTTACGTGCCACTGCTTGCGCTTCGATTTCCGGCGATAAACTAAATTGTAAAATATTGTCTTGCGAACTGGTTCTAGTACTGCTATTTAAGGCTAACATTGGTACTTCGGATTTAGTACTGCTGCTGATGGCATCAACTTCATCTTTGGTTAAAGGGCCTACGATAAAATCAGCACCTTGTGCCACAATTTCTTGATATAAGTTTTGTAAATTTTGTTTGGTAGTATCGTAAACCTGAATTTTTGGTTTAGTCGGGCTGTCTTTTTGCGCGTAAAATGCGGACAAAAATCCATCTCTAATCGCTTGTGCAGATTTGCCATGTGCTCCTTGCAGTGGCAGCATTAAAGCAATTTTCTTCGGGGTACGAATCACCTGCTGAGTTCTTTCCGCCATTGTGAAATTGGTTTGTACATTAGCATTTGGTGTCACTGTGGGCATAAACCTGTTGGCGGGATGATGTGGATACGCAGCGTGCCAGTTGTTTAAAGCAGCAAGCAGTTGTTCTGAGCTCGCATCGTATTGCTTAGAAATGGTTGCAAATTCTAACCAACCATTGAGTTGATTTTTTTCGTTATTGCGTGGCAGCGCTTGTAAAGTATTTGGGGTTAATTGTACTAACGTATCCCAAATTGCGGCGTTATTTTCACTATGTTCTTCAGGAGTGTGCAGATGTTTCGTAAGGTAAATTCGTTCTTGCACAGCATCAACAGATTTTCCTGCACGGCGGTAAATTTCGGCGCGGGTATTGTAAAATTTTACTAGTAGATCTTCCGAAAGCCTGGCTGGAGAGGCAATAGCACGTAAGTGTTGCATTGCTTCGGATAAGTTTTGCTTAGCCAGATCGATGCGTGCTAGCAGGATCTGTTTGTACGCCGCATTAGTGCTGTCTAATTTAGCGTCTATAAGATCTTCGTTAATAGAATATTCGGCTTGATCAATTTCATCCGCAGCAATAAGCTGCTCCATGGCCTGTAGCTTATACGAGGTAGCGGTCTGGGCGTCACTATGCTTGGATAATTGTAAAAACTTTTCCGCCTTATGCATGGCAGCAGTTTTGGTATTGGAGTTGGCTGGCCGCACCATATTGGAAGGGCTTGCACAACTCATGACGCTAAGCGCAAGACAGGGCGCAAGGCATGCAACCAATATAATCCGCATTGTTATCTCTCAGTTATGGTACTTAAGATATTTTAAGGCATGCAAAGGCCCATGTCACCACATATCAATAAATATTGATGGTGGGCAATTAGCTTTATGAATTATTAGGTATAGAAGCAGAGCTTGTCGTCCCTGACAAGATGCTTGAGGATTAGGCTTAACCCTTGAAGCGAAAGGTAGGAGAGCCGCACGCAGCTGAATATTGCGCATCTAAGATTGTATGCGCTGCTTGAGCTAAGGGGAGTCGGGTCATTAGCTCATAAAACCCCTTGGCGTTTGTAGGTGCGAAGGCGAATAGCAATCCCTCGACCGAGTTCGCATAAACATTGCAATGCACTTTAGCACGTGCCGCAGAAATCAAATTCTCGACTTCGGCTTGGCGCTTGGCTGGAGAAATATGGCATACTTGATCTGTTATAGCGTCCATGAACTTTTGAATGTCGTATGCTGCCTGCTCTTTTCTTGAAAAGTTACGATTATACCCTGGTGAGTATGCCATGCAACCAGTACCGATAGCTTCTATTGCATCCACCATTTCGCCTATAAATGTATCATAAGCTTTAGGTTCGGAATTGCTAATAGATGGAACCGTGCCACGTGGCCGTGTGCATACTTTATCCCACGCTTTGGTTATTGCCGGTGGGCATTGAACCATTGGTGTATACGCACATGTAAAAAGAGAATCTAAAATCTGTTTGTCAAAATCCCCGGCATTTAAGAATCCATTTAAAATCACATCGTGACGTACCTTGGGAGCAGATTGGGCATTTTCTTGGCTTGGGGTGCCTTGCACTATTGCGGTTAAACCTGTTGCAAAAAGCAGGGCGTCTTTTAAGAATTTCATTTATGACCTCGTTATAGTTATTTTTGTCAGGTACAGATCTTACTTGATTTTCTACTGCAAGTCTATAAATCGCCGCCAATCAGGTAGTTGGCTTAATGGTTGATTTTGGCTTGTGTTCTAGGGGGCTAACCTGTACCCTATGCGCTGAGTGGGCCAGACAGTCGCTCTTTTTTAAGCTTGCTTAAAAGGGGGAGGAAAGTCCGGGCTCTAATGAGCAAGGCGCCAGGTAATACCTGGGAGGCGTGAGCCTACGGAAAGTGCAACAGAAAATAAACCACCAAAAAGGCGCAAGCTTTTTTGGAACGGGTGAAATGGTGCGGTAAAAGCGCACCGCGTTGGTGGTAACAGCAACGGCATGGTAAACCCCGCCTAGAGCAAGACCAAATAGGGACCTAATAGTGTGCTCTCACTGGGTCCGGGTAGGTTGCTTGAGGTATTTGGCGACAAATATCCTAGATGAATGGCTGTCCATGACAGAACCCGGCTTATAGGCCCACTCACTTTGTTTTTTTACTCCTTGCGGTATATCCTAATTAAACAAGCTTGATGTTCTCTTAGGTATATCTAAAGGAGTTAGTATGAAACCTCAAATTCTTCGCACAGGTTTTATTGTGTGTGCCGTAAGCGCGATGCTTGCAGGCAATACAAATGCGCTACCTGGCGATGCGACTGGCACTGATGCCGGTACAGGAGTGACACAGCCGACTGATGGCATGATTCCTCCTCCCCCTGCTCCTGGTGCCGATGGCATGGGCGGTCCAGATCAGACTTATCGTATGCCTGGTGCCGCTGGATCCGATACAGATTATACGTTACCTCCTCCTCCTGGTGGCGGCCAGGGCGGTGGCGGCATGCAAAGTGGACAAGGCGGTATGATGCCTCCACCTCCTCCTGGCGGAATGCAGGGCGGTGACAGCAATATGCAAGGCGGACAGGGCGGTATGATGCCCCCACCTCCTGGCGGCATGCAGGGCGGCGATAGCAGCATGCAAGGCGGAATGATGCCCCCACCACCTGGCGGAATGCAGGGCGGTGATAACAGTATGCAAGGCGGAATGATGCCTCCACCTGGCGGCCAAGGCGATATGAGTCAAGGCGGCACGATGGGTGGACAAGGCGGTATGATGCCCCCACCACCGGGCGGTGGCGGCCAAGGCGGCGCTGGAATGATGGGCGGTCCTGGCGGTGGCGGCGGAATGGGTGGACCCGGCGGCGGCGGTGGCCCAGGTGCTGGCGGCGGCGGTGTGGGCCCAGGTGCGCGTGGTGGCAGGCCTGGCGCGAGCAAGGCAGTAAGTTCTGCCAAGAAGAGCGCACACAAAGTTGTGCCAGCAGCAAAACAACAAAAGCTCACTCAAGAATCACAAGCAAATTAATACAAAAACATAATGAGGCTAGATTTTTTTAGCCTCATTTTGTAAACATAATCCAATTCGGTTGTAATTTTGGGATACGGTTATAACGAGTAATTGCAATTAATTTGATGCTATTGCATAATGCCGCTTAAATTAATAACTTAAATGTGCATTTATGCAGATTGATGATTACAGCGAACAATTCCTAGAGTATGTCGCAGATCTTGACGACGCTATGATACTCATGCGCTGTGCATTCTTTTCATTCTTGGTGAAAATTTACATATCTAATGATCGTGTTGGGACGTTTACGCAAGATCCTTTCATAGCACTTTTTGCCAACATAGATTTTATTGCCGATGATACCGCTGAATTTGCGTTAATAATCGCAAATTTACGCACCATGCTTGATCGTACAAATCCGCACCGTTATTCGCAGGGTATCTCAAGTGCAGCCACTATTTTACGCATGCCAGTGTTTATAACCATACAGTCTGCGCTAGGTAAATTGATTGGAGACACAATAGATAAAAACCATGCGGGGCAAGAAGTTATTGCTGTTATGCTGGCGTATATGTTATTGACAGGGCTTGCGATAGCATATGCTTCGCTCAATAATCGCCCCTCCGCGTTGTTGCATTTGTTGAAAGGATCATCTGCTAATAATCCACGTTTGTCCGATTTGTCTGATACATTCTCGGATGGGTCAGATGAAGAGCCTTATAATGGCCCGTTACCAAGTCACTCATTTTTACTGCCTACACCGCCAATAACTCCCGTCGCCATACGTAGTTTTGGTTTATTGCCCAGCCCAGACGTTACGCCACCGCGGGTAGATGCAGATGGTTTTACTATAGGGACGCCAGATATTTATGATGAGCCGCTTGAACGAAGTGTAACTTTCCCTGTAGGCACTCCAACCTCCCCTGTGGGCAATTCAAGTAGAGTAGCGCGCAACTTGTCAGCGTGAGCTTGTACTCTGGCAGTTAAGTCCCATTTAAGCTTATAATAAGCCTCACGTAATATATTAGTTAGTTATTGAGGTAACAAAATGTCTGTAGAACGCACATTATCAATTATAAAACCCGATGCAGTTTCTAAAAATTTGATTGGCAAAATTAATACCCGCTTTGAAAATGCTGGCTTGCGCATCGTAGCAGCTAGAATGATGCAATTGAGCAGGCAACAAGCTGAAGGATTTTATGCAATTCATAAAGAAAGACCATTTTTCAATGATTTAGTGGCGTTTATGGTTAGTGGCCCGGTGTTAGTGCAAGTATTAGAAGGCGAAAATGCTGTGCTAAAAAACCGCGAAA
>DATIHV010000268.1:0-4673 GCA_035480295.1 Gammaproteobacteria bacterium | reverse complement strand
TCTATACTTGCGGCAATTTCAATGGCTTTTGCAGCTTGCGCTTGATTATCCACTGTGCCAGAAAGATCAACAACCCCGTTTTTCGTGGTAACAGTAATGTCCGCGGTATTCGAAATACTTGGATCTACAGCGAGCGATGATTTTACTGTATTCGTAATTGTTTGATCAGATGAATTGCGCACACCACCATTGCCACCGCCAGTGAATGCATTATTAATGCCACGCCCAATATCATGTGCTGCGTTACCGATTCCAGTGCCAATATCTTTAGTGCCTTCCCATACACCTGATGCTACCTCACCTACACCGTGCCCGACGTCTTGTACAACATTATCTGCATAAGCTGCTAGCGGCACAGATAACATTAGGCTCACGACTAACTGTGCATATGTTTTAACTTGCATAATAATTCTCCCAACATTTTGCGTTACACATTGCAGCATAGAGTATGAGCGTTAAGTGACCATTGCTCAAATGTGTTTACTATCTAACCATCTTCAATACAATTGCGAATTTTTTGAAAAAAATTTTTTTCTGGCAAAAAATTCACCTAGCCCTTGCTGCGTCTGCTGATCAGCAATTTGCTCACAATTAAACCACACCTTGTCCACAGGTTATCCACTAGCAACCCACTTGCTAGACTCGCAAAACCGCATTATCTTGTATATGAGCCTCGGCAAGACATCTATATATTGGGTTCTCTGGCTTGAAACGCCACAAACAGGTTTTTGCATAAAGGCTTTGACGGATCGAATTACCACTGTTATTATATACAGTATTATTGACAAAAACTTATGCCATCAGGAGGCAAGAATAAAATGAGCATTGAGCTTACCACCCAGGAAATAACAACCCAGAATATCTCTAGGTTCCCTGGCTCAACTGCGGTAGAGAAACTTAAAGTAATTCGACGCAACGGTACAGTAATTGGATTTAATCGCAGCAAAATTTCTATAGCTATGACTAAAGCTTTCCTAGACGAGGAAGGTGGACAAGCAGCAGTATCTAGTCGCGTACATGAATTGGTTGAAAAACTTACCGACACAGTTTGTGATTCTTTAGCGCGCTTTTTAAACACTGGCGGCACTGTACACATAGAAGACATTCAAGACCAAGTAGAATTGGCTTTAATGCGCTTAGGTGAACACAAAGTTGCCCGTTCCTATGTGTTATATCGTGAAGCACGCCGTAAAGAGCGCGAAGCTAAATTAGCCAGCTTAAATGCAATGCATGGCGATAAGATTCTACATGTAACTTTAGAAAACGGCACCAAAGCTCCTTTAGACATTCAACAAATAGAAACAATAGTAATTGAAGCTTGTTCTGGCTTAGACAACGTACAAGCTACACCAATCATTAGAGACACCTTAAAGAATCTATTTGATGGCGTGCATATTTTAGACGTACGACTAGCGCTAATTATGACTGCGCGCACTTTCATTGAAAGCGAGCCAAACTACAGCTTAGTTGCAGCACGTCTACTACTTAACGATTCACGCAATGAAGTTGCTAAAACTTTAAACATGGCGCCAGCCAATACGCAAGCAGAATTGGCTAAAGCATATGGCACCGTGTTAAAAGCTGGCATTGATTTTGGTATTAAAGTTAACCGCCTCGATCCTAAATTAAAAAGCTTTGATTTAGAAAAATTAGGCGCAGCGATATGTGCAGATCGTGATTTTAACTTTACCTATCTAGGCTTACAAACACTATACGATCGCTATTTTCTCCATGAAAATGACGCACGTTATGAACTACCGCAAACATTCTTTATGCGCGTTGCCATGGGTTTAGCCTTAATGGAACAAGATAAGAACGAACGTGCTATAGAGTTTTATAACGTTCTGTCTACATTTGATTACATGAGTTCTACTCCTACCCTGTTTAACTCTGGAACAATTCGCTCGCAACTTTCTAGCTGTTTCTTGTCCACTGTACCAGACGATTTAAACAGCATATATGGCGCAATTCGTGATAACGCTTTATTGCAAAAATTTGCTGGTGGTATTGGTAATGATTGGACGCCAATCCGTGCCCCTAATGCGCAAATTAAAGGCACCAACGGTAAATCCCAAGGCGTGATCCCATTCTTGAAAGTAGCTAATGACACAGCGGTTGCTGTAAACCAAGGTGGCAAACGCAAAGGTGCAGTTTGTGCTTATTTGGAAACATGGCACTTAGACATAGAAGAATTTCTTGAATTACGTAAAAACACCGGCGATGATCGACGCCGTACACATGACATGAATACTGCAAATTGGATCCCAGATTTATTCATGAAACGCGTAATTGAAAACAAAGAATGGACTTTATTCTCTCCTGACGAAACGCCAGATTTACACGACCTCTATGGAGCAGCTTTTGAACAAGCATATGTAGCTTATGAAGAAAAATCGGCAGCCGGCAAGATCCGTAACTTCAAAAAGATGCCAGCGATTAATCTGTGGCGTAAAATGCTCAGCATGTTGTACGAAACCGGTCATCCATGGATCACGTTTAAAGATGTGTGCAACTTGCGTTCACCACAACAACATGTTGGAGTTATACATAGCTCGAATTTATGTACAGAAATTACGCTTAACACTTCTGCAGATGAAATTGCGGTATGTAACTTGGGCAGTATCAATTTGCCACAGCACTTGAAAGACGGCAAACTAGACATTGAAAAGTTACAAAATACTGTTAATACTGCCGTGCGCATGTTAGATAACGTGATCGATATAAATTACTATTCCGTAATTCAAGCACGTCGTTCTAATATGTTACACAGACCAATTGGTTTGGGCTTAATGGGCTTCCAGGATGCTTTATACAAACTTAACATTAGCTATGAATCAGATGCGGCGGTAGAATTTGCTGATCGATCCATGGAGTATATTAGCTACTACGCAATTTTGGCTTCTACTAATTTGGCTGAAGAGCGCGGTTCATATGAAACTTTCGAAGGTTCATTATGGAGCAAGGGCGTTCTACCTATTGATTCTATCAACAATCTACAACAAACACGTGGCTTGTACTTAGATCAAGATCGTAGTCAAACTTTAGATTGGCAAACCCTACGTACTAGAGTGTGTACTGTTGGCATGCGTAACTCGAACGTAATGGCGATTGCACCTACTGCGACAATTTCGAATATTTGTGGCGTATCACAATCTATAGAGCCTACTTATCAAAACTTATATGTTAAATCTAACCTATCTGGTGAGTTTACTATTGTAAACAACTACCTAGTAGAAGATTTGAAGGCGCGCGATTTATGGGATGCGGTGATGATTAACGATCTTAAATATTTTAACGGCAGCGTTAAAGCTATTGATCGTATTCCTGCTGATCTAAAGAGCAAATATGCCACTGCATTTGAAATCGATGCACAATGGCTAATCGATTGTGCTTCACGTCGACAAAAATGGATAGATCAGGCACAATCATTGAATCTATATATTGCGCAACCATCAGGTAAAAAGCTCGATGCTTTGTATCGATCTGGTTGGTTACGCGGACTTAAAACCCACTATTATCTACGTAGTTTAGGCGCCACAGATGCCGAAAAATCTACGATAAATACTAGTACTTTAAATGCTGTAAACCCGAATGCGGAACCAATGGCAGCGAATTTATGCTCTATTGACAATCCGGACTGCGAGTCTTGTCAATAATAACAGGGAGATCAATATGTCTATGCACACAGATACAACTAAAGAAAGCGCCGTCATCGGCGGTGCTACCGGCTTAGAATCACTAGAAATGGGTGCTGCGCGGATCCGCGTCGATGATAAAAAGATCATCAATTGCCGCGCCGATTTAAACCAGCTAGTGCCTTTTAAATACGACTGGGCGTGGGATAAATATTTGCACGGTTGTGCTAACCACTGGATGCCAAATGAAATTAACATGGCGGCAGACGTAGCTTTGTGGAAGAGTAAAGATGGCTTAACTGAAGATGAGCGCATGATCATTGAACGTAATCTAGGGTTCTTTGCTACTGCAGACTCTTTGGTGGCAAATAACTTAGTGCTCTCTGTTTATCGCCTTATTACTAATCCTGAATGTAGGCAGTACCTATTGCGCCAAGCATTTGAGGAAGCAGTACATACGCATGCGTACACACACATTATTGAAAGCTTACAAATGGATCAAGGCCGCGTATTCAATATGTATAGAGAAGTCCCGGCGGTAGCGAGAAAGGCTGAATGGGCATTACCTTTTACCCAAAGCTTAAGCGATCCGAATTTCCATACTGGTACCCCGGAAACTGATCAACGCCTATTACGCGATCTAATTGCTTACTATGTGGTATTTGAAGGAGTATTCTTTTACGTAGGCTTTACCCAAGTTTTATCTATGGGTAGACGTAACAAGATGGTTGGCACAGCAGAGCAATTCCAATACATTTTACGTGATGAATCTATGCACTTGAACTTTGGTATAGATGTAATCAATCAGATCAAATATGAAAACCCGCACATATGGACGCCGAAGTTCCAAGAAGAAATGATCACGCTGATCAAAGAAGGTGTTGCCCTAGAATGTCAGTATGCCGCAGATACTATGCCACGTGGTGTATTGGGCATGAATGCCGCTAACTACCAGGAATACATGCAATTTATCGGCAATAGACGTTTAGCGCAAATTGGTTTACCAGAGCAATATCCTGGTGCTACTAACCCATTCCC
>DATIHV010000267.1:0-2100 GCA_035480295.1 Gammaproteobacteria bacterium | reverse complement strand
CGGAGAGTTTGTAGCCGATTTCGCCTTTAACGTATATGCCTTTGTTTAAACGATAATAAAGGCCTATGTAGTCGGCGAAGCCCCATTTGGGTGTGTTGGTGGCGGCGGTGCCAGGTTGTAGAAGATGTGGTTGGCGCCATGCAGATATTTTATTTGTTAAGTAAAAGCAATCATTTGCGCTAATGGGGGAGACGTTAATGTCTAAGCCGGCAGCGGCTTTGCCTTGCGTTTTACCGTAACGTAAATTGATGCCGATATATTTTTCCTGTGGTGTAAATAAGTTTAGTAATAAGTGAAATTCTGGGCCGTAAGGCGCTAAATATGTTCTGGTGGTTGGCATAAAACGTGATTCACCAATATGCAGGAAGGAAAAACATTGTGAGGTGTGACCGAACCAAATGTAATTCAACAACGAGTATGCCGACATATAAATCATTGGATCAAGCCAATTCCAGGCTACGTCTGTTTTCAGTTTTTTCTCATTTAATGCTTGATTGCCAAACCATGCATTTACGGCGTTAAGATAGGCACTAGAATCATTGTCTGGATGCAAAAAGTTGCCACCGAGGCCAAATGCATAGACTGATTCGTCAAATGAATTTACTAGATACAGAGTTGCAGCACGACTATCGAGTGAGCCCATGCGCATCCAGTTTATTTCGATTTGTTGGCTTAAAATAGAGGTGGCTTCAACACCACCAGCGCTCAATGCTGCTTGCTGATTGGGGCTTAAGGCGTTGTAACTAGAAGAGGGATAAGTGGTAGCGCCACTAAACACATGTATATGATAGCCGACATTGGGTATATTAAATTCGCGCGCGCGTGCGCCGTGGCCAAAAATTTCGTGCTGCAATACAGCGGCAAAACTGGATAACGTAAATTCTAAGCCCCATTTTGCGCCACGAATTAAGGTCATGCAGGTAGTATCATTGCCAACGGTGCCGGAGGCTACTACATCATCTATGGCCTGATAAGCGCGCAAGCCAGCGATCATCCAATCAGCACCCATGTACGGTGAATTATACTTATCTACATCTAGGGTAAAGCTAGTGTCATCTGCAATGGCACAATTTATATGTGCAAAAAAGCCAGCCCAGCACATGATGCTGAATGACAAGATTTTCCCTAAATATGTCCTTATATTTATATTATCCATTTATTTGTAGGTGGTACGTGTCTGCTCCGCGTAATAATCCTTTCGGCATTTTCTTTAACATGGTTTTATTTTCGGTAATTGAGCTGCTAGTAGGAGGCGTTGCAAATAAATCGCGCATCCAAGTTTCGTTTTGACTGTGTGCCGCGTATAAATATTGCTCTTGCAAATCTAGCATTGCCTCTGGATCATACCCAGCATTTGCTAGGGTAGTTGCTGTGGTTTGATCTTCGTTAGTGGCATTTTCTAAGCGTTCCATGCTCAAGGTTAAAGTGGCATCTAGTTCAGCTTCGTCTTTTAATTGTTGTAGTGCACCTTGGCTAATGGTTATGGTGTTTGTTTCGCGATCGATTGTCAGGGTAGGATCAGCTGAAATGACAACATGGAAGTTGTAATTGTTATCAGGTCGATCGGTTACCAGGATGATGCGTTTAGCAACTCTGTTTACGTATTCCTCAGTAGGAGAACCGGTTTCTTGGTATCTGCTGACAAGACCTTGATCTATGCGGCCAGATTCATTGTAGGTCTGTAACGAGCTGCGATCAGAACAGCCGACGACACTTAACGTAATTAGCAGCCAGAACAGCTTTTTCATATTTCTTCCTTATTAAAGAATCTTAATAATTATAAGTTATATACTTAATATAATAAAGTATAACGGCTTGGACACATACCAAACCTATAATTAGAGGTGATTGATGACCTTAAGTCTTGAAGACAGCAGAGAAGATCTAATTGCCAAGCTAAGCATTTTAATCACGCAAAAAATCGCCGCGCCTGAGTCTGCGCTCATCAAGGAATTTTTAGCACAATATTACCTTGGCATATCCCCCTATGATTTGCGCGAAAAAAGCATAGATGAATTGTATGGTGCGCTAATTTCGCAGTGGCATTTTATATATCAAAGAAAGCCTGGTGAATCAAAAGTTAGGGTATATAACCCTATG
>DATIHV010000266.1:0-2697 GCA_035480295.1 Gammaproteobacteria bacterium | reverse complement strand
AATTTTTGCAACCAAATTTGCGAAGTGCCCGCAGTATGTTGGGCGTCAACTTGCGGATAAACAATATGTGCCGGCATGATTGCGGCTAATTTGTTGGCTGCTATTAATTTTATAAATACAGACAAATCTTTTGCTTCTAATTCAGATAAAGATCGATCATCTGCAACTTTGTGCGTATGCGTATCACCTAATATATGGCCATGGCCAGGAAAATGTTTACCCGTTGCTTGCATACCTTTAGAATTCATGCCGTCTATGTATGCCATTAATAATTCCGTGCATGCCGCTGGATGCGCATGAAAGGCTCGATTCAAACGTGAAATAACAATGTTGCCACCATCCAGATCACATACTGGTGCAAAACTTATAATTCCAAATTGCATCAGCTCTTCCGCCATATGTGCGCCATAATCATAAGCCATTTGCTTGGCAAGTTCGGGGTTCAAATCATACATTTCACCAAATAGCTGTGCAGCAGGTAAAGATTTAAAACCGCGACCAAAACGTTGCACGTAACCGCCTTCTTGATCTACAAAACAAGTTTTGTCGCCATGGCGCGTAATATCGGCGATTAATTCTTTCAGCTGCGTCTTGTCTTTATAGTCGGTAGGTTCCAAATAATTGGGCGGAAACAAAATTACGCCCGCTATCATCGGATGTTGCAACATGTCACGCTCGATTGGCGTTAGGGTTGGGCCGTCAATGCTAACAATTAGTCTACCGGGCTTATTCATCTGTTTGTTCTTCCTATGTATGCTTCTCTACCTATCCATTCTATGCTAGTTGTCGAGCATAGGTGTATTTTAATGCATCATTCGTATATACTATCGGACAATTTAGCATTAAGCATGGCTATAACACATGTCTACTTCCTATGATGTTACAACATTTCAAGGCTTAATAGCAGCGCTTGAGATGTTTTGGTACAAGCAAGGCTGCGTAATCCTGCAACCATATGATATGGAAGTGGGAGCCGGAACTTTTCACCCAGATACGTTCTTGCGTGCAATTGGCCCTGAGCCATGGCGTGCCGCGCATGTGCAAGCCTCGCGCAGACCCGCCGATGGCCGTTACGGCGAACATCCAAATCGTGGACAACATTTCTTTCAGTATCAAGTAGTGATCAAACCATCACCCGAAAACTTTCAACAATTGTTTTTGGATTCGTTGCAAGCGATAGGTATTGATCCCAACAAACATGACATTCGTTTTGTAGAAGATAATTGGGAAGGCCCAACTTTAGGTGCATGGGGACTTGGTTGGGAAGTTTGGCTTGATGGTATGGAAATTACCCAGTTTACATATTTTCAACAAGTTGGCGGTTTAGAATGCAAGCCAGTTATGGGTGAACTTGCGTATGGCATTGAACGCATTGCATTATATTTACAAGGCAAACAACGCACCCAAGATTTAGTGTGGACTAAAGGTCCATTAGGAATTGTCACTTATGGTGATATTTATCAGCAAAATGAATATGAAATGTCCAAATATAATTTTGAAGTTGCTGATACAAAAATGTTATTTGAGCACTTTGATGAATGGGAACAAGAAAGCAATCGCATGATCGCTGCCGGCTTACCATTACCCGCGTATGAAATGGTTCTAAAAACCTCGCATATATTTAATTTGTTAGACGCACGTAACGCAATTTCTGTCACGGAACGACAACAGTATATCTTACGTGTGCGAAATTTAGCTCGCCAAGTTGCAGAGCAATATTATGCGGCGCGGGAAAAATTAGGCTTCCCATTATTGCATACTGCTAAAGAGGCCGTATGACGCAGGCTGAAGATTTTTTAGTAGAAATTGGTACCGAAGAATTACCTCCAAAAGATTTAGCAACTCTGTCTGACGCATTTGCTAATTCTTTGCAAAGTTCTTTAACAGAAAATAACATTACTTTTGATAATAACATTAAAGTATATGCTTCTCCGCGACGCTTGGCAGTATTAATTCCGCAGGTGTCTACCCAACAACCGACACAAACTATTAACAAGCGTGGCCCGGCAATGGCAGCTGCATACAATGCCGACGGCACTCCAACTAAAGCAGCGCTTGGTTTTGCGGAATCCTGTGGTGTAAAAATGCAGGATTTATCAGTACAAGAAACTGATAAAGGAAAGTGGTTATATTCTTCACAACAAGTACCGGGCAGTAAAACAGTAGAGTTATTACCATTATTTGTTGAAAAAGCTTTACAACAATTGCCGATCAAAAAACGTATGCGCTGGGGAATAGGCGAACACGCTTTTGTGCGCCCCATACATTGGGTTTTAATGCTTTATGGCAAAAATGTTGTGCACGCCATTATTAGTGGTATTGCTACTGGTGACGTTACATACGGTCATCGCATACACCATCCTGAGGCTATAACAATTGCCCTGCCAAATATTTATGAAGATAAACTAGAGCAAGAAGGTTGCGTGATTGCCAATTTTGCAAAACGGCAACAGTTAATTAAACAAGGCATTATTGATTTGGCGCAAAAGGAACACGCTGAACCTGTGATAGATCAGGCATTACTTGATCTGGTAACAGGACTGGTAGAGTTTCCTATAGCTTTGCTTGCTACCTTTGCTGCCGATTTTTTGCGTGTTCCAAAAGAATGTTTAATTTCTGCAATGCAAGATCATCAAAAATGCTTTGCATTGCTAGATAAACACGGCTATTTATTACCAAAATTTATTTTAATCAGCA
>DATIHV010000265.1:0-8137 GCA_035480295.1 Gammaproteobacteria bacterium | reverse complement strand
AAATATGTATGCGCATCGGCTGTTGTGCGTGCTTCTTCGCCAAGCATATCGAAGGAAAACAGATAGTCCGGCATTCCTGCAGCTACATGTAATGCTTCATCAATATTTTGCCCCAATACAAATTGCTTGCATAACATCTTAACTGCTTGCGTAACCGCTTGACGCACAATGGGTTCACCGCAACGTTTAAGCAGGTTGGGCAATACTCCCGATAGATTCAATATTTTACCAGTTAGTAGCAGCGACCAGGTGGTGGAGTTCACAAATTTAGATTTATTTCTACCTAAATGGTGCGCCCAATCGGCATGCGATATTTTATCGGTAATTAACTTTTCTATAGTGGTTTTATCTGGAATGCGCAATATAGCTTCCGCTAAACACATAAGGGCTACGCCCTCAGCATTCGACAGATCATATTCTGTAAGCAAGGCACGGAAGTGATCTGTATCGTTATTTGTGCCGCGTACCGCATTGATTAGCTGCTCCGCAGTGTAACGCACATGCTGCAATTGCTCTGCGGGCAACATGGCCTGCTTAATTATAGACTTTAAGCATTCGCGCTCATCCATACGATACGCCATGCAAAGTTTCTTACGTAGTTTAGAGCTTATAAGATTAAGATCATCATTAGAGGACATTACGCCTCCCGTATGATATGTACGTCGTGAGTTGGATGAGAAATTTCTATATTATTGTCTTTAAATGCTCTAGCGATTTGAAGGTTTAATTCACTAAAAATATCACTTTTTTTGTTTACATCATTAACCACACAATTAAGCTCAAACAACAAATTGCTGTCGCCAAACTCAGTCATATATACGTGTGGATGATGTAGCGGATCATGCAACACTTCCGGATGCTTTAACGCTACGTTAATCAAAGTCTCTTTAACCATATCCAAATCTGAATTGTAAGCTACGCCAACCTTACAGGTTATTTTAGATAACTTATTATCAAATTCATAGTTCACAATCGGCGTGGTAATTAAATCGGAATTGGGGATAATTACATCTTCTTTTTGCAGAGTCTCTATCCTTGTATATCTAAAACTAATCTCTCTGACAAACCCCTCATAACCTTTAATCAGCACCCTGTCGCCAGGCTTAATAGGTTTTTCTAATAACAAAATAATCCCAGAAACAAAGTTGTTAACAATATTTTGTAATCCAAACCCTATACCAACTGATAAAGCACCTGCAACAATAGCCAACCCAGTAAAATCTACACCTGAAACCGCCAAACCGCATAAAATTGCAATGGCCAATACCACATAAGACAGCAGCGACGTAATTACAATTTGCGTTTCCGCTTCAGGATCAAATTTATCCGATCTGGAAAAATATACCAAAGCATATTTCCAAGACATTTGTATGCTTGAGAAGACCAGCAATGCAATAATCAAGCGCATCGGAATAATTCTTATGCCATAAATTATCGTGCCCTTTAATATGGCTGCATTAAATGCGTCTAATGCAAGTTTGGATATCCCCCACCACTGTAACAACAAATTAACAATCCAATATGCGAACAGGGCATATAAGGAAAATTTAAAAATAGTAAACTCAAAAAATTTATATTTTCTTTGTAGATGTAAGGAGCGGTTTAACTTTTGCTGATCAAAGATGATATTGCCACAATAAACAATTGCGACAAAAACAAGCAGCGTGCCAAGCGTAACCAGCACACCTTGAATTATTTGCACCATGTTTACATCCATAGTTTAACCTTTTTTGACAGGCAACATATCCGTAATAGTTCCATCGATAATTTCCGCAGCTTGACAAATGGTCTCAGACAAGGTTGGATGTGGGTGGATAGTTAAAGCAACGTCTTCAATATCACAGCCCATTTCAATCGCTAACGCAGCTTCTGCTATCAAATCGCCTGCGTTACTACCAACTATACCAGCACCTATAACGCGATTTGTAGCTTTGTCCACTAAAAGCTTGGTAAATCCTTCTTCACGTCCTAAAGACAATGATCTACCGCTTGCAAGCCAAGGGAATACGCCTTTAGCATACGCTATATTTTGATCTTTTGCCTGCTGCTCGGTAATTCCAGCCCACGCAATTTCTGGATCGGTGTAGGCAACTGATGGAATACAACGCGGCTCAAAAAAATGCTTTTTGCCAGCAATTACTTCTGCTGCTACTTTGCCTTCCGGCATAGCTTTATGCGCCAACATTGGATTGCCGGTGACGTCACCTATGGCAAATATATTTGCAATGTTTGTACGTTGTTGCTTATCGACAGCAATAAAACCGCGTTCATCAACATTCACACCAGCTTTAGTTGCTTGCACTTCTTTACCATTAGGCGAACGTCCTACACAAGACAAGATTCTATCGAATTTTACAGGTGAAGTTGGTGCATCTTTGCCTTCAAAGGTCACATACAAACCATCTTTTTTAGCTTCTACTGCTGTAACTTTGGTGCCAAGTAAAATTTGTTTAAAACGTTTTTGCATGCGTTTAAATAGCGGCACCGTTAGATCTTTGTCACAACCTGGCATAATGTTATCGGTTAATTCAACTACAGTAACTTTGCTACCAAGTGCATCGTAAACCGTGCCCAATTCCATACCGATAATACCGCCACCAATAACAAGTAGCTCCTTCGGCAAATCCTCTAGTAACAAAGCGCCCGTAGAATCCATAATGCGTGGATCATCGGGTAAAAATGGTAATTTGATTGGTTTAGATCCAACCGCAATCAACGCATTATCAAATTTAACACTGATTTTAGAGCCATCAGCTTTAGTAACTTGTAACTCATGCGCGGATACAAATTCTGCGTTGCCTTGTACGATCTCAATTTTGCGCTGTTTAGCTAAAGCACCTAGGCCACTAGTTAAGCGATTGACGGTTTGCTTCTCGACCCATGCGCGCAATTTTTTTAAGTCTACTTTAGGCGCAGAAAAATGGATCCCCATATCTTCTGCCTCATGCGATTCAGTTAATATTTTTGCCGCATGTAGTAATGCTTTAGAAGGGATACAACCAACGTTTAAACAAACACCACCTAGACGTGCCTGGCCATCTACCATGTAACTTTCTATAAGGGTTACTTTTTTCCCTAAATCTGCGGCCCTAAATGCAGCAGTATAACCGCCAGGACCTGATCCAATAACTGCTAATTCTGTTGTTATTTGTTCACTCATTTATAAATCCTCTTATAGAAGTAAACGACGGATATCTCCCAATAAATTTACCAAGAAGCCGGTAAATCGTGCCGCATCCGCGCCATCAATTTCGCGTGGTCGTATGATAAAGACAATTGTAACATTAATTTTGCAATAAATTGTTCACCATCATAAATTGGTTTCATTTGTGCTTTGGATACGCCTAAAATTGCGATTTCAGGGGCATTAATAATTGGCGTAAACGCTGTACCACCTATGCCGCCCAAACTGGAAATAGTAAAACAACCACCTTGCATATCTGCAGCGGTTAGTTTGCCATCACGCGCCTTTTTGCTGATTTGTCCCAAATCTGCGGCAAGTTCGAATAAGCCTTTTTGATCTACATTCCGCACTACTGGCACAACTAAACCGTTTGGCGTATCGACCGCCACCCCAATGTGAAAATATTTTTTCAAAATTAATTCTTCGCCATTGGCTGCCAACGAGGAATTAAATTTAGGAAATTGCTTAAGACCGGCCACTATAGCTTTCATCAAAAATACTACTGGGGTAAGCTTTACTTCCTTTTGATCCGCAATGTCTTTTTGGCCTTTTCTGAATACTTCTAATTCCGTGATATCCGCCTCATCAAATTGCGTCACGTGTGGGATCGAGATCCAGTTTCTATGCAAGAACGCCCCAGATATTTTTTGAATGCGATTTAAGGGCTGCTTTTCAATGCTGCCGTATTGCGAAAAATCTATTGCTGGAGCAGCTGGGATTTGGATACCTGTGCCGCCTCCGCCTTGTAATGTTTGCTGTACATATTCTTGAACATCAGTAGTTACTATGCGATCTTTTCTGCCACTACCATTAACTTTGTTTAAATCCACGCCTAATTCACGCGCATAACGCCGCACACCCGGTCCGGCATAAACGTTACTTTGTGATGGCAAGGATATTGGCGCTGACGATCGTGCAGCTTGTGGTTGCGCTGCAGGTTTAGGAGCCGCGGGCGCTGCTGGAGATTTCGCTGCTGCTGGTGCGTTTTGTTGTTGCGCAGCAGGCGTAGATTTATCGCCAGTCACTTCTAGAGCTAGAATTTCACTACCTTGAGAAACCTTATCGCCAACTTTTACCAAAAGTTCTTTGATCACTCCGCCCTTAGGCGAAGGAATTTCCATTGAAGCCTTGTCGGTTTCCAAGGTAATCATTGAATCTTCGGCTTTAATCGTATCGCCCGCTTTCACGGAAACTTCGATGATTGCAACGTTTGCATAATCGCCAATATCTGGCACTAAAATTTTTTCTAGCATGACTAGTGTGTTCCTGGATTAACTTTTTCGGGATCTAAATTGAAATGCTTGATAGCATCACTCACCACAGAAGCTTTTATTTCGCCACTTTCTGCCAGGGCATGCAAAGCCGCAATCGTTATGTAAAAACGATCAACTTCAAAGAAATGGCGTAAATTAGCTCTTGAATCACTTCGTCCAAATCCGTCTGTACCTAGCACTTTATATGCACCGGGCACAAATTTACGTACTTGTTCGGCATAGCTCTTTACATAGTCGGTAGCAACTATAACTGGCCCTTTAGTCTTTTCTAAGCATTGCGTGATGTAGGCCTTTTTTGGTTTATCTTCTGGATGCATCATGTTCCAACGATCAACTTCTATGCCGTCACGTGCTAATTCATTAAAACTCGTGGCACTCCAAACATCGGCTGCTACGCCATATTTTTGCAACAATTCTGCAGCGGCAATTACTTCGCGTAAAATCGTCCCTGAACCCATTAATTGCACCTGAGTTTTTTGTGGTGTAGATGCATCTTGCAGTTTATATAAACCTTTGAGAATACCTTCAGAAGAACCTTCCGGCATAGCGGGATGTGTGTAATTTTCGTTCATTACGGTAATGTAATAATACACATCTTCCTGATTTTCGACCATGCGCTTTAAGCCATCTTGAATTATTACCGCTAATTCAAAATTAAACGTTGGATCATAGCTAATGCAATTCGGAATTAAACCAGCCATAACATGGCTATGGCCATCTTCGTGCTGCAAACCTTCGCCATTTAATGTAGTACGTCCCGAGGTTGCCCCGATTAAAAAACCACGCGCACGTGAATCACCTGCAGCCCATGCCAAATCGCCAATGCGTTGAAAGCCAAACATTGAATAGTAAATATAAAACGGGATCATAATGCGATTGTGCGTGCTGTAGCTGGTAGCAAGCGCCAACCAAGCACAAAATGCACCGGCTTCATTTAAGCCTTCTTGCAACATTTGCCCGTCTTTGGCTTCTTTATAAAACATTACCTGTTCAGCATCTACTGGCGTATATAACTGCCCTTCCGGAGAATAAATACCGAGCTGCCTAAATAGACCTTCCATACCAAATGTTCTAGCTTCATCAGGCACAATTGGCACCACATACTTGCCTATAGTCTTGTCTTTACATAGTTGCGTTATAATGCGCACAAATGCCATGGTAGTGGAAATTTCGCGATCGCCTGTGCCAGTAAAAAATTGTGCAAAATCTTCTAACGGTGGCGTTGCCAACTTTTCAGTAGCATGGGTACGGCGCATAGGCAAATACTCGCCTAATGCTGCACGACGCGCCTGCAAATATTGTATTTCTTCGCTGTTTTCCGCGGGTTTATAAAACACTACGTCATTGATTTGCTCATCGGTAACCGGTAGCTCAAAACGATCTCTAAAATATACTAACTGCTCATGCGTCATCTTTTTAGTATTATGTGCAGTGTTTAAACCTTCACCCGCGGCACCAAGGCCAAAACCTTTTACAGTTTTAGTCAAAATAACCGTAGGTTTACCGGTGGTATTTACAGCAGCATGATATGCGGCATAAACTTTACGTGGATCATGCCCCCCACGTTGTAAACGTTGCAGATCTTCATCTGACAAATGCTCTACCATTTTCAGCAATTCTGGAGATTTACCAAAGAAATGTTCACGAATATAAGCACCATCATGTATTACATAGCTTTGATATTCACCATCTACTACTTCCATCATGCGTTTCTGCAGTATGCCTTGCGTATCTTTTTGTAACAACTCATCCCATGCGCTAGACCAGATCACTTTTATTACGTTCCAACCTGCGCCAGTAAATATTGCTTCAAGTTCTTGGATAATTTTGTAATTACCGCGCACCGGCCCATCTAAACGCTGTAAATTACAGTTAATTACAAAGATCAGGTTATCTAATCTTTCACGACTAGCAAGACCAATACAGCCCAAGGATTCCGGTTCGTCCATTTCGCCATCACCGCAGAAACACCAAATTTTGCGATCAGTTTCCGGGATCAAGCCACGTGCTTGTAAATAGTGTTGTATTTTGGCTTGAAATATTGCTTGAATTGGCCCAAGTCCCATAGAAACTGTTGGAAATTGCCAGTAGGTAGGCATTAGCCATGGATGCGGATATGATGACAACCCTTTACCATGCACTTCTTGACGGAAATTTTTTAATTGATCTTCGCTGATTCTGCCTTCTAAGAATGAGCGCGCATACATGCCAGGTGACGAATGCCCTTGGAAATACACCATGTCACCATCGTAACCGCCACGCCAAAAATGGTTATACCCGATGTCATACAAAGTTGCCGCAGAGGCAAATGTCCCAATATGTCCGCCCAGGTCCAACTCATTTTTGCTCGCACGCACTACGATCGCCACTGCATTCCAACGAGTTAAAGCATGAATCTTACGCTCTAGCGCCAAATCTCCGGGAAAAGGTGCTTCTTGTGCTACCTGGATAGTATTTATATAGGGCGTATTTATTGTTACGCCTTCTGTAAAACTAATTTTGGCGTTATTGGTTAAGGTTTGTAATATAAAGTTAGCGCGGTCTATTCCAGCGTGATATTTAACTGCTTGTAAAGACTCGAGCCACTCCTTCGTTTCTATAGGATCAACATCATCCATAGAATTTACCTGCGACATATTTAGCCCTTCTATTTCTTATCACTAATGGCTTAGCGAATTGCAACAAATATAATAATTAGTATTACCCATGCAACAAAGGCATTATTTACTAAACGTACATCGTCTCCCACAGTAGAGCTATCTACCGCTGCGGAGCCGCATTCTTGCAATACTCGGCTGCTGGGCAATTTAGGGTCTTTTACACAATTAATCCAGCATTTGTATGCAGGTGAAAAGTTACCAACCAGCGCATAAATAAAGCCTGAAACACGCGCCGGAAGCCATGCGGCTAGAGCGTGCAAAGAAACCAAAGCCTGACGGATATGTGCGTTGATATTATCCACGATGATTGGCATTTGTTTTGCAACCACTAGGAACCAGTACAAAAAGGCCCCGCTAAAGCCTAAAATTGCAAACCAAAACATCACGCCAAAGCTTGTTTCATGGACAGTTACAAATACTGATTCCTGATCTTCAACCTGCCTGTTGCCAAGGAAATAAAATAACGTCAAAGTTACGAATAAAAATTGTCCGAGCTTTTCACCGAGCAACATGCCAAAAAGTAACTTTACGATAAACAAGGCTATGCATATAGGAAGAACACAAGACAGCACAACAAGGTAATTTTGTTTAATGCTAATTTTTTCTAGAAACGTAATGCACTTATTTAAATATAGATTTAACCAAGCAGTTGATCTGGCACGCTCTAATACCTGCCCACCAGGCATAACCTTGATGTACCGGTCAACTATCACTGCCAAGATAATCGCTATAATCGTTGCCATTTGACCCCCTGCCAATTTATATTTGCAACCATGTCTAAATATTGCGCTAAAGTTAAAATATTAATCCCACCACCCTGGAAACACAATTGGACAATGATACAGAATCCCAGAGCAGACAGCTAGGTGCAGCTTTTCTTGTGGTTGGTTGGATAGCTGCCATTGCCTTGGTGGCAGTATTATTAAACAACACGTTATTCGGCACCAAAAGGCCTAGCATCAGCGATACCGATGCTGGCAAGCAGATTATCATAACTCGTGATCGAGATTCACACTTCC
>DATIHV010000264.1:0-4046 GCA_035480295.1 Gammaproteobacteria bacterium | reverse complement strand
TGTAACGCTGGTCTAAAGCTAAATTTAATTCCAAGACATTAACATATGGCTCGCCTATTAGCCCGCCGAACGGCGCACGTGCATTAGCTTTGATCAATGCTTCGATCTCTTTCTGCAATTCTGTGCCAACACGCTCCGTGCGTATCGACCGCGCCGCCACAACGCGTGCGAGCTGCATATATGCATTCTGCGTACTTATATGTGGATCTAGGCCGGATGCACTGGTAGTAACCATATCGGCTGGAAAATTGGTTAGTTTTACATCCTTGTTATCTTGGCGCCACATATCAAAAAACGTACTTTGGATTTCGGCACCTGAATTTATTAATTGCAGACTAGGAGCATCTTTGCCTGTCGCATCTTTACGCACAACAATAACTGGAAATTTTCCAGGATAAAGCTTAGAAAAATTAGCGAAAAACTCTACCGCCATGTCTGTTGGATTTGTTTGCGATGCTGTGCCTTGTTGCTTAAGCCATGCGTCTGCAAACATTACGCGCGAAGGATTAGCGCTAAACCAAGCTTGCGCCAATGCGGGATGATACTGAGCCCATTGCGCTACGATACTTGGTTCACCGTTAAATACGTCGGTTTGAAACCATGTGTCTATATCTGGTCCAACTGGTTGACCGTCAGCGTATGTGGCAAACGGTGCAATTGCGCGCGCGACACGATCGCGTAACGCATAATTTGAAGGCGCTAAAGACGACGATGCAGATGCTGCAGCATCATAGTTAGCCGCAGATGGCCGCGAATGAAAGTAAATATCACTAGTAAATTTTTGTGCAATTAATTTGGATCCTATAATGTCTCCTGCTGCATTGCGTACCATGCTACCGTTAGCTTGCGCTGGGAATAATGCTTGCCCTATGCACCACACTGTCAACGGATATATTCCGCATGCGATTAGCACTAGAACTCCTAACAAAAATAAACTAGTAGAAACGTAGCGCATGGCTATTCATTCCCTGTTAACTTACAAAATTTAAAGTTACCATTATCGTATCAATTACTTTAATGCCAATAAATGGAGCGATCACACCACCACCACCCCAAATTAATAGATTTCTACGCAATAATGCATCCGCACCTAATGCTCGATAGCGTATGCCACGTAAAGCTATAGGTATTAGCGCCGGAATTATCAATGCATTGAAAATTACTGCTGATAAGATCGCCGATGTTGGTGAGTGCAAATGCATCACATCCATCGCCCCTAACCATGGCAAATTGGTAGCAAACAACGCAGGAATAATTGCAAAATATTTTGCCACATCATTTGCAACAGAAAACGTTGTTAATGCACCACGCGTGATCAATAACTGTTTGCCAATTTCTATTACCTCAATTAATTTCACTGGATCGCTGTCTAAATCTACCATGTTTGCAGCTTCTTTAGCCGCATCAGTGCCAGCATTCATCGCAATGCCAACATCGGCTTGTGCCAAGGCCGGCGCATCATTGGTGCCATCACCCATCATTGCAACAAGCTTGCCTTCGGCCTGCTGTTGTTTAATAAAATCTAATTTAATAGCTGGCGTAGCTTCAGCTATATAATCGTCCACTCCCGCAGCTGCCGCAATTGCCGCCGCAGTTAACGGGTTATCACCCGTTATCATGACCGTGCGCAAGCCCATACGACGTAACCGTGCAAACCGTTCACTGATCAATGGCTTCAAAATATCTTCTAACACCACCATACCTACAATATTGCCACCTTCTGCTACAAGCATCGGTGTTGCTCCTTTGCTGGCCACGCGATTTATTGTTGCATTAATATCGTCAGGAATTTTGCCGCCTTTACTTTGTACTAATTTTATAATGGCATCCGGTGCGCCTTTTCTAATGCTTTGCCCAGTTGGTAAATCAACCCCGCTCATTCTTGATTGTGCAGTAAATGCTTTTGAAACCGATCCCTCTGGCGTGCTCAATGCACCTTGGAAGCGTTTAGTATATAAACTCACAATGCTTTTACCTTCAGGAGTATGATCAGATAGAGATGCTAATGCAGCAAATGTACCCAAATCTTGTTCAGTGTAATTATTCATTGACACAAATTGCACTGCATTGCGATCGCCAACTGTAATAGTTCCGGTTTTATCCAGCAAAACTACATCAATATCACCGGCCAACTCAACCGCCTTGCCGCTGTTCGCAATTATATTTGCTTGCAGTGCGCGATCCATGCCTGCAATCCCTATTGCTGATAACAATGCCCCTATTGTGGTTGGGATTAAACACACCAGCAGGGCAATTAGCGTTGGCACATCAGTACCGAGACTAGGCAATACGTGCGGCACGCCTAGATAATTCGCCATGTATAGCTCGGCATTAAACGACATTGACCATATTGGTACAACTACAATTAAAAATATTAATGTGAATGCGGATAATATTATGGTCAAAGCAAGTTCATTTGGCGTACGATGCCGAATCGCGCCTTCAACTAATGCAATCATTTTATCTAGAAATGAATCACCTTTACTACCACTAATGCGCACCACGATGCGATCCGATAAAACTTTAGTCCCACCAGTAACACCAGAGCGATCGCCGCCCTCTTCGCGTACAACTGGCGCTGATTCACCGGTAATTACTGATTCATCTATATACGCAATACCTTCTATAATTTCTCCGTCACCTGGAATTATTTGCCCCGCTTGTACTAGCACATGATCACCACGGTTTAACTCTGAAGAAGATATTTCTTCAACGGATCCATTGTGCAACAATCTAAAGGCAATAGTTTCCTGACGTGTATGTCGTAGTGAATCAGCTTGTGCTTTACCATGTGCCTCGGCAAGTGCAGTAGCAAAATTAGCAAACAATATAGTTAAGAATAACCACACACCTAAGGTTATAAGATAATTAATCGATGCATTGTTGTGATGTCCGCGCATCAGCATTTGCACAATATAAATAAAAGTTAAAGCAGTACCTACTTCTACCACAAACATTACTGGATTACGCCACATAAGATCTGGGCGCAGCATGACTATTGCTCGCCTAAGCGCATGCATTGCAATTTTTCTATTTAGCAAAGATTGTTTAGTTACACGCCGTGTACTTGTTATATCTGTTGCCATCGTTAACCACCACCAAAAGGCATTGGCCCTAAATGTTCGGCTACTGGGCCAAGTGCTGCCGCGGGTAGAAACAATAACGCACCAATAATTGCCATAGTGCCAAGTAATAGAAACGCAAAAGTTAAGGTGTCTACGCGTAAAGTTCCCATACCAAACTGCGTAGATTTTTTAGCGCCCAGATAAGATGCCATCGCTAACGGCGCAATAATTGGCATGAACCTGCCAAAGATCATGACTAAGCCAGTGGCAATATCCCATACAATTGCTGCTGGAGGCGGGTTAGAATTATTAAAAAACCCATACGTTACTTTAAGCCCGTCAAATGCAGATCCATTATTTGCTGCCGCCGATGTAAATTGATACAGCATTTGTGCTAAACCATGTGCACCAGGATTGCTAATTGCATCTAAGCCCCACTTTGTGGCAGCAAATAAGCCTAATGGTAAAAGAATCATAAACGGATGTACCAACATGGCAATGATTGCCAATTTGATCTCGCGTGGACCAATTTTTTTTCCTAAATATTCTGGTGTCCTACCAACCATCATGCCTGCTAGAAATATGCCAACTATTATAAATAGCAACATATTGATCATGCCTACCCCTTTGCCACCGAAGAAACTATTCATCCACATACCGGCAAATGGTGCAAGCGATGCGAGCGGATTTAAACTATCCGCTTCGGCATTTACTGCACCACAAGTTACGTTAGTTGTGATTGCAGCAAACATTGCTCCAGCTGCAGTTCCAAAGCGCAATTCTTTGCCTTCTAGATTTCCTAATTTTTGATCTACCGGCAGTCCACCTACACTTGGAATATTTATTTCGTTATTAGCACCATTTGGATGCGGAATTATGTACATCCGGGTAGATTGTTGGGTCAAGCCTGGATTCGGGCGTAACGTGTCAAAACAAATAGTCCAGGCAATTGCCAATATCATGCAAAAAAGCATAACACCA
>DATIHV010000263.1:0-3532 GCA_035480295.1 Gammaproteobacteria bacterium | reverse complement strand
TAAGAGTGCGCAAGAGCAAAAATTGCATGAATTAATGCGCATTAAAGGTTTGGAAAAAGAAATCACCCGCTTACAGGACGTTAAAAATTGGGATTCACCTGATTTGAGTCCTGGGCTAAAGAAACGCTTTAATTTTTTGCGTATGTATATGCGCATCGAGTCCGGCAATGGCCCAGCGCCTAAAGTTATTTTATTAGATGAAATGATCTCCGGTGTTGATCCAGAAAGCGCGGCCTGCTTAAACAGACTAATCAATCACTTGCGCGTGAAATTCCCGGATGTTTGCGTGCTGTTTATTCGTCATGACGTAGTTCCCACCGAGGAATTCTATTCGGCGCCACAGCAAGAGTTTAAAAAGAAAGACATGTACTTTAGTGCAGGTATTGGCGACTATGCAACTAGAACAATGCGCCCTGAATCTCCGGCCCGTATTCAAGATCAGATCCAGGTACAGGGTTCACGCATTGAGTCTATACCTAAAGCGCGGCCGCAAGTGCCAATGTTCAATGCTACGAAAAATGGTTATGGTAGACTGCAGATGGATGTTGACACCGATATAGAATTACAATCAATACCTAGTGTAGGATTATCTGCGTCCTTGCGTTAGGCTTGGTGAAGGTTTAGATGGACGCCATCTAGGAGCTTTGCCAGTGCTTACGACCGGAAATTCATTAGTCCCAACCTCTTTACCGTAATACCAAATTTTACCATCAGATGGAAAATGTTTTGCAAAATCTGGAAATTGCTCTTGGAAATAATCTTGACACATTCTGTGTAAAACTTCGGGATCAGTGCCAAAATGTTTTTGCATCATGTCCGCCATGAAGTCAAATGTATGATGGCCAATTGAAGAGTCAAATATCAGGCTGAATGCACTGCCTTGTGGTATTGCTGGATCGCTTGCATCATACTCTGGATTGAGGCCTTCATTGGACAACCCTAATTCTTCGCGTTTTTTCCAATCCATGTAGTTATCTAAATCGCGATGTACAATTCTGGTAGGTTTTAGGTTGTCATCAAATTCCAGCAAGGTATTTTGGCCGTGCAATTCCATGAGCATGCCTTGTTGTTGGTATGCTGACACCCAGCTTTTAATTACAGGAAACATCACATGCTGTAGTATATATTGTGCTGGATCCATGCGCGGATGTTTAGCCATCGCGTCCTTTATTAGCATTACCAACAATGGTGGATCATTTGGATTTATTGTATTTTCGGAATATAGTGAAAAGAATGGTACTACTAAGCGTGGTTTCTTTGCTAATGGCCGAGGTGTGTTCTTACGCAATAAGAAACCGAACCCTAAATACTCGTCCTTTGCCGGAAATGCAACACCCAATGGTTCTGGCATATACGCAAATTCCGGAACATCTTTAATTTCTGACAGTGCTTTTGAGCATGCAACGCAATGTTTAATCACTCGTTCCGGTAACCGGCGTTGAAATCTTGATACTGTCAATGAAGACTGATCTCCAAACACGCCTAACGGCATTTTTGCAGTGAAAAAGTCTTCTTCCTCTGCATTCTCAGGAAGAAAAAAAACACTACGTGACGAAGAGCTTGACGTTGCAGTCATCTGTTTGTCTGGGCCGGGGTTGGTAAAATCATATTCACCGAACCAATGTTGCGGTCCGGGCTGTCCATGCGATGCGGGATGCATAGGCATGAAAATTCCATCTTCCGAAACAAATCGTTTTTCTGCGGCTGTCGTAGGTTCCCCAGAGGTGAATACGTTGACTTCGGTGGGTGATACTAAAAATGCTGGGACTTGTATCGTAGGTGTGGTAGATTTTGGCTGTAAGTGTGGTTGTAATTGAGTGAATGTGGAACGCTCGCTATAGGTTTGTGTGCCTTGATTTACCCAGCGCTCTGCTACGAGCAATGCGCGGCGCAGTAAAGGCACCTCCGCAAATTCCTTTTCAGCTTTATTGGCTAGGCATATATATGATGCTAGATCTTCGGCATTTTTAAATGTAACTGGTTTAGGTGTTACCTGACGGGTAGTAGGGATTTCTGGAAGAATTTGCACATTACTAGTGTGCCAAAAGAAATCTTCGGGTTTGGTTATTTTTCTTCCAGGTACTCCTGGTCGCGGTAGCGAGGTTCGTAGCCGTTGCTGCTGTTGTGTTTGTTGGGTTGAAGCAGGTGATGCCATGGTTGACTGTGCCATCGTTGTTGTCACGCGACGTGTTGGATGAGAATGAATATTGTTTATTCCGCCAAATAAAGACGTCCCAGATGGTTTTTTAGGTGGCTTTTTAGACATTTTATGCACCTTCACAGAATATTCTTTTATGTATGACAAACTATCTATGCGATAGTTCCAGCTGTGTATTTATGCAGATATATTTCAGTTAAGTTTTGATTTTGTTCCAGCCGCTAAGCGCTCTTTGCCCGCAGCATATGCAGTCAAAGCAATGAAGAATGTGAATGCTGCTAAAGAAGCTATATTTTCCGCTGCGACTCTATTGGAAAGTTCATAATATAATTTGCTAGCAATGGCTGCCATAATGGCTGGCCGCACGTCTACAGTTCCATTGCGTGCAAAATCTGCCGCTAGCGCAGTTGTAAACGCCATAGGTGAAACTAGAGAAAATACTGCTCCGCTTAATAACATTTTGTGCGGGGTGAATTCTTTTTTGGTGCTTTCTAGAGTGCCGAAAAGAATGCTATCTAGCGATGAGAATTGATCCTTTGATTTAAATAGAATAGCATCACCAGCTTTGACTATTTGTCTTGTAATATCCTGCACGTTTGTAGGATTATATAATGCGCTTGGGTTGCTTAGGTTGGTGACGGCAACATTGTCTTGTAAAGCTTCAAGCTCTATTTTCACCTCTTTGGTTTCAAAATAATGCATAAGCTTGTAATAAACATTCAAAATACCACTTTTTTCTATAATATTGATGGCTTCCAACATAGATTTGACATTTGGTGGAATTTGTTGCGGTTGCTTTGGCCCTTCATTGGATGACATTATTAACGCCTTTATATATATTTATAATTCTATTGTGTAGTATAGGCTAGCAACGAACCTATAAAATATACAACTTGAATGAACAAACAGTTGTTGCTATTTCTAAAGCGTGACGTCTTTCCATGGATCTTTAAAACTATTGATTCGCTTTTGAATATTATGAATAGTAAAACTCTGCGCATGCAAAGCCTTTTTCTTTAACTCATCCCAATGAATTGGCGTAGCCACTCCAGCTGCTTGATTAGCACGTAATGAATAGGGTGCTACCGCGGTCATGCCGTAATCATTGCGCAAGTAATCGATGAATACCTTGTTGCCGCGCTTATTTTTGCGCATCTCTGTAGTAGCAATATCTGGTGCCTGCGTTACGATCTGCTCGGCGAACTCCTTGGCAATTTGTTTTACTACATCATAGGTTTTGCCTTTTTTAATTGGGATATGTACATGTACGCCGCGGCCGCCGGTAGTTTTTACGAAGCACTCCATATTGCGCTCTGCCAACATATCTCTAGTAAGTAAGGCTAATGCGCGCACTTTTTCAAAATCGTCATCGCT
>DATIHV010000262.1:0-7820 GCA_035480295.1 Gammaproteobacteria bacterium | reverse complement strand
GGATTTTTTCCACTAAATATAAACCTTCTAATGCATTTATATAGGATTGTATTGTAGGTCTTGATAATGCTAAACCAGAACCAATTGCTGCAAAATCCATGTATTTACTTGACCATGCTGCTAAAACATAGAGTAATTTTTTTATACTATCCGTGCGCCTTATGTTTATAATGTCTTTTAAATCTCTTTCCAATAACGATTGCACATAATCTAAATACCACTGTTTTGCATCCGCTAGGTTATTCAAAAATACAGCTTCAGGGTAACCACCAACTAATGCATAGTTTATGCAGTCGTCTTTACTGACTGTTGTATAGTTGTTATTAAATTCTTCTGTGAACGCCTGTTGTAAAAATCTCGGCGCTGCATTATTTATTTCGCCTTGTGTTAACGTCCTAAGTCTAATTTTGCGGATTCTACCAGCTAAAGATTCATTTACCGTTGGCAAAGATTGGATCTTTGCGGAGCCAGTGATCAAAAATCTTCCGTATGCAGTATTTTCATCTACATTCATCTTTATGGCTGGTAATAATATTGGAGCGCGCTGTATTTCATCCACAATCATAAGCTCATTTCCATGCTGGATAAAACCCATAGGATCGGTTTTAGCTGCATCGAGCAAAACCTGGTTATCTAGTGTTCGATAAATAGCGGTATGATCTAATTGTTTAACTAAGGTAGTTTTACCGCATTGCCTAGCCCCTGCCAGCATAACAACCCTACGCACTTTTAAAGCTTCTAAGATACTCGCTGTTTGCCAGCGGCTATATTTTGCGGACATTACAACCCCATAATCATGAATTCAATTGTGCGCGATTTGTAAAGTATAACCCTTGCGAAATGTAAAGTCCAGAACATGCGAAATGTAAAATAGAATTGCTGCGATTTGTAAAGTTCGCAAAGGCAGTTGTCCCCCCCTCCCCAGATAGTGTATAAGCACTGAGAAATAGCACCCATCTAGAAATTTAGTTTGACAACATACCATTTATATGGCATTATAAGATATTCAAACAACCACCCGGAAAGGGGACTGTATGAGTCACACAGAAGTCGAGCACAAGCCCTTCAGTAAAATCCGCAACCTAATATGGCCTATACACTCGTTCGAGCTCAAAAAACTTCTGCCTATGTTTGTGATGTTCTTCCTAATTGCCTTCGTCTATAACCTCCTACACTGCTTAAAAGTGCCTTTAGTGGTCAAAGCGCCTGGCTCTGGCTCGGAAATTATACCGTTCCTACAGATAGTAGCGATTTTGCCGGTGGCGTTCTTTTTGACGTGGATCTACACCAAATTATTGAGCCGCTTCAGCCGTGAACATGTGTTCTACATGGTGGTGCTGGGGTTCCTGAGTTACTTCGTATTATTTACTTTTGTGCTATATCCGCAGCGCGAATTGTTACAATTAGACACGATTGCCGATTTCTTACAACAACGCGTATTCACTGGTATAGGTGCCAAAGGGTTTATCGCCGCGATTCGCCATTTCAATCTTGCAATGTTCTATGTACTCGCAGAAATGTGGAGTGTGATGGTATTGTTTATGTTGTTTTGGGGCTTTGCGAATGAAGTTACCAACGTACACGAGGCTAAACGTTTTTACGCAATATTTGCCATGGGTGCTAATTGCTCGGGGATCATATCCGGCCAGTTTGCCAAACTTATAGATAACATCAATTTTATTCCAGTATATTCTGCCTACAAAGGCAGTGAATGGTTGTTCTTACAATTAGGCTTTATTCTAGTCCTAAGTGTGGTGATTCTAGGTTTATTTTGGTGGTTAAACCACAGAGTGTTCCGTGAGTCGCATGCACACTTAACTGCCGAAACTCCTACCACGGAGCAAACTTCTCTTCTAGAATGTTTATCTTACCTAGTTAAGTCACGCTATGTGATGTATATGCTGCTCATGGTGGTAGGCTACTACGTGGTATATAACTTATCTGAAATTATGTGGGCCTATAAACTTGAATTAATCATGGAAACCGGCAAAGAAATCAATGTTTACATGAATCAAGTTTACACTATCACCGGTATAGTATCGGTGCTACTCGCAATTTTGGTTTCCGGTAACGTAATCCGTAAATTTGGCTGGACTATCGCTGCATTAGTAACCCCCATGATTTGGTTATTAACTAGCGTAGGATTTTTTGCCGGCATGACATTCGAAGGCACAGTTATATTCGATGTAATAGGCAACATCATTACGAATCCGGCGAATCTTGTATTGCTAATTGGATCTGCACAAATATGTTTAGGCCGCGGCTGTAAATATACGGTGTTTGATGGCACTAAAGAAATCGCGTTCATCCCACTATCAAAAGACGAACAACGTAAAGCCAAAGTTATAGTAGATGGTTTAGGTTCACGTTTTGGTAAATCAGGCGGCTCGGTTATATATGTGGTGTTATTCTACTTATGCGGCGAGATGGCTAATGTCATACCATACGTTGGGATCTTAATCTTCGTCGCACTCGCAGCGTGGATTTATGCAACACTAAAAATGGGTAAAATTATATCCCATGCTACTGAAACTGGTCATGCTGTAACGCTAATGCAAAAGCCACAGGCCAAAGATACGCCGATCATAGCAGGTGCAAAAGCTTAAGCTGCGTGCATCTTTGACATTAACAAACTAAAACCAAACAATCCCGCAGCTGCGACCACTATTGCCGGCCCCGTAGGCCAATCCCACTGCATTGATGCCCAAAATCCTAATACGACCGCAACACAACCAAATAAACTAGCAATGCCTATCATCAACTCCGGTGTGCGCGCAAATCTACGTGCCGCAGATGCAGGGATAATTAGCAACGCTGTAATTAACAGCACTCCAACTAGTTTGATCGCTACTGCAAACACTAGTGCTAATAATATAATAAACGCCCAATTAGCAACATTCACCGGCACACCTTCAACTTGCGCTAAATCATTGTGAATTGTTGCAGCTAGCAACCAACGCCATAAGCGCCATAGGACTGCAGCCACGATAATCATTACGCAGCCGATATAGATCAGATCTTCTAAATTAACTGCTAAAATATCGCCGTACAAATAACTTAACAAATCTACACGCACGCCTTGAATAGCGGTTGCCGCTACTAAACCCACCGCCAAAGTTGTATGCGACAAAATGCCTAAAATTGCATCGCTTGCTAACCATTTTTGCTTGGATAATGCAGCTAATATGCCGGCGATGATTAAACTGATCGTCACTAAACCAAAGTAAATGTTTAAATGCATTAACAATGCCAAACTTATGCCCAACAAAGTTGAATGCGCAAGCGTGTCACCAAAATATGCCATCCGCCGCCAAATCATTAACGAGCCTAAAGGTCCAGCTAAAATTGCAATCCCAAGTCCGGCCATTAAGGCACGGGTGGTAAAATCTAAATTTAATAACCAATCCATAAAAAATTCCTACGAATCATGAGTATGATCGTGATGATGCGTATACAACGCCAATTCGGATGCGATCTTAGTACCAAACAAATGAATGAACTCTGGATTTTGCGTTACAGCTGCTGGTGATCCAGAACAACAAATGTGTTTGTTCAAGCATATTACCTGATCGGTACCTGCTATCACTAAATGTAAATCATGCGACACCATCAATATGGCACAATTTAATTTGCTGCGCATTTGCAAAATTAATTTATATAATGCAGCCTGACCGTTAATATCAATACCATGCGCCGGTTCATCTAACACTAATAAGTCTGGATCATTTAATAATGCGCGTGCTAATAACACGCGTTGCAATTCACCACCAGATACAGTTTGAATTGGGGATTGCATGATGTGGGTAAAGTTTAACAGCTTTGCTAATTCTATACACTTTGCCACATTGGCACGCGGCGACAACAACAAAAAGCGCTGCACATCTAATGGCATTAAAGATTCAACAACTAATACTTGCGGCATGTAGCCAATGCGTAAATTCGGCACGCTTATTACTTTGCCTAGGGTAGGTTTGTACAAGCCTAGAATGACTTTTAATAATGCAGTTTTGCCCGCACCATTAGGGCCAATGACCGTGACAATCTCACCACGTTTGATGGTAAAATTTATGTCTTGCAGAATTGCTCGGTGCTGTATTACTAAACTGACGTGCTGTACGTCGACTATGGTTTGCATGTTGTGTATACTATTCTCGCCTTTGGCCTAGTTAGGATTAAATTCGGTGCTTAAAATATCCCGCATTTTGCTCGCGCTGCTACTATACGCTAGTAATGCCCTGGCTACTAGCTCACTAAATACTAATGCCCCGGTTATTATTGTTAGCATCAAGCCTTTTTACAATATCACTGCCAAGGTCATGCAATCCGTAGGCAAACCGCAGCTATTGTTAACCAAAAATGCTTCGCCGCATGATTATCAATTAAAGCCTTCCGACGCACAACTAATTGACGGCGCTGACTTAGTAATATGGGGTGGTCCAGAACTTGAGGGGTATTTAACCAAAAGCGTCAGCACCTTGGCGAATAAAGAGTTAGATTTAGCAACAATTCCCGGCCTGGATTTGTTGCCAATGCGTACCGCAACGAATTGGGAACAAGATGCACACGATCATGCACATGAACACGATCACGATCATGATCATCACCATGCGGTAAATGATCCACATTTTTGGCTTGATCCGGATAATGCGATCATCATTGCTACGGCAATCGCGCAGCGTCTAGGTGAAATTGATCCTCCACATACAAAAATTTATGCCAACAACGCCACAGAATTTGCCAAGCAAATCAATAAAGATAAAAAAATCTGGCAACAGCAACTTGCACCGTATAAACATATGCCATACATAGTGTCACATGACGCATATCAATATTTTGATAAGTATTTTGGTTTAGATGGCGTAGGATCTATCACTTTGCATCCCGAGATCCCACCAAGTGTACAGCGCATTCAGCAAATTCAGCAGTTGTTAGCCACTAATCATGTACGCTGTATTTTTAGTGAGCCACAGTTTAATTATAAGATCATTGATGTACTATTGGTTGGCACGGATGTGCATAAAGGACAATTAGATCCTTTAGGGCAAGATCAGGATTTAGGACCAAAGGGTTATGAAACGTTAATCAATAATTTAGTGCAAGGTTTTGTGCAATGCGGTAAAGAGCACTAATTTAAAAAGATCCCTAAAAAAATCACCATGCCAAAATAATTATTATTCAAAAACGCTGCAAAGCATTTGGCTGGGTGGCGAGCTTTACATAGCCATTGCTGATACACACACAATATTAAAGCACAAACTAAACTTGCGTAAAACATCCAATGTAACCCACGCAACATGCCCATTGCTGCAAAGCCCAGCAATGATATACATTGCAATGCAAACACGATCTGTTTGTCGTAAGCGCCAAATGTAATCGCAGTCGATTTTATGCCTAATTTTAGATCATCAGCTTTATCTGCCATGGCATACAGTGTGTCATAGGCAATGACCCACGCCACGGTACTAACAAACAACAACCATGTTTCCAAAGGCAATTTACTTTGCACTTGTGCATAGGCCATTGGTATGCTCCACGCAAAAGCCAAGCCTAAATATAGCTGCGGATAATTCGAAAAGCGTTTAGTAAATGGATATAAGATTGCTAAACCACCAGCAACAGATGCAAGTAATATGGTATAAAATTTTAGTTGCAAGGCAAGTATTAATGCGCTAATTAATAAACCAGAAAACAACATTAATGCGTGTTGCGCTTTTATCTGCCCACTTGTCAATGGTCGCTGCTTGGTGCGCTGCACATGTATGTCAAAATCGCGATCGGCGTAATCATTAATCACACAACCGGCACTGCGCATTACTAACACCCCTAACACAAATATTGTTACGGTACGCAAGTCTGGAGCGCCATTGCTCGCTAGCCACAATGCAATTAACGTTGGCCATAAAAGCAATAACGTGCCTATTGGTTTGTTTAAACGCATTAACGCAATGTATGGTTGTACTGCTGCAATCATAGTTCGGAGTAGATGTTACCTAATTGTAATATTTTGCTCAATTCATCTAGCGCGGTTTGCACTTCAACAATTAGTTGCGGATCAAGAAAATCGCTAGCCGCCAATTGTTCACGATAGTGTTTATCGATCCATTGATCTAGTTTCTTATATAAATCATCTGTTAACAACACGCTTTGTAAACATGCTGCTTGTTGCCGCGGAGTTAAAACTACGCGCAAACGCAAGCACGCTGGTCCACCACCATTATGCATGCTTTGTCTACATTGTACAAATTCTACGTGTTTAATTGGATTTTTGTCGGCCAGCACAGCATTAATCACATTCATTGCCGCGTCAGATTCTTTGCATTCATATGGTGCAATCAAAGCCATGTCGCCATTAGTCAAAGAGACTAATTGGCTGTTAAATAAATAAGTCGCAATTGCTTCTTCCAAGCTCAATTGCTTGGCAGAGACTTCGATGATATGACAATCATTCGCAAAAAATTTATTAATCGCAGCACTTGCTTCATCCCAACCAGCAATTGCTTGTTGATGGCAAAAGATCACGTTCTTATTGGCTACAAATACTACGTCATTATGAAATGCACCCGCGTCAATTGCTTCCGGACTTTGCTGCAATAACATGGTTTTAGTTTGATCTAATTTGT
This sequence comes from Gammaproteobacteria bacterium, assembly GCA_035480295.1. Taxonomy (GTDB): domain Bacteria; phylum Pseudomonadota; class Gammaproteobacteria; order UBA6186; family Azoamicaceae; genus JAGVLG01. Next base: position 1,200 of record DATIHV010000262.1, on the reverse strand, counting down.
GATTCAACATATTGGCCGTACTAGCTAATTGCGTTTGCCGCGCCGGATATTTACCCGTGACATGCCTATATGCATCCAAGCCATGTCTACCATACACAAAGATCTCCACGCCTGGCATATTGTAATCAGTGCACAATAAGCTGTGATTAGCTGCACCCTCATCACTTAAATCTCTAAACGCAGGCAGCGGCTGATGCACTGTAAAGTGTTTAGGATCACTAAAAATCCGTTGCAACAATTTATAATTGAATGCTGCTTCCTGGGCGCGATGCAAATTCATAGTCATGTTAGCTGGAGTAAAATGCACTGTTTGATCTTGTGTGTCACAGCTAGGCGAAACCGTAGCCATATTGGCAGTCCACATGCTAGACGCGCTATATACTGTCGCCAGCAATGCAGGGTTGATCTTATTTGCTTGCTGTAGCATTTGCTCTGGTTTACCAGAAAAGCCAAGCTCACGAAGCAATGCGAAGTTTGGGCGCAATTGAGGCGGAATTACTGCTTGCGGTACACCTAAATCCATCAACAAACGCATTTTTTGCAGACCTTGTTTAGCTGCTAAGCGTGGATTAGAGATTTGTTTAGCATGCGTGATTGATGCTACATTGCCGTATGCCAAACCAGCATAATTGTGCGTCGGTCCGACTAGGCCATCAAAATTGATTTCGCTCATAAAGTTATGCCAGGATTTAAAGTGGTAGGCAATTCTAAAGTGCTTGCCTCCATACTCGCAACTGGATATGAGCAATAGTCAGCAGCAAGAAATGCGCTAGGACGATGATTGCCGCTCTTGCCAAGGCCACCAAATGGTGCTGCACTGCTAGATCCAATTGTGGGTCTATTCCATGTGACAATGCCCGCATGTATATCACGCATAAATTCTTTATATAAATTTGCATCATTGCAAATTAAACCCGCAGATAATCCGTACGCAGTGTTATTTGCAGTTCGTATAGCGTTAGCAAAACTATCTACCCATATTACTTGCAATAGCGGCCCAAATATTTCCTCATCAGGAACAGCAACATCGGTTACGTCAATTATACCTGGCGTTACAAACGCTAACTCTTTTTGTGGTTTACGCATTTCTAAAAGTACTTTTGCACCGGATGCAACTAATTTTTGATAAGCGGCAAATACTTTGTCTGCAGCGGCATTTGAAATCAAAGGCCCCATGAATGGCTCTGGTTGCTCGGTGTA
>DATIHV010000261.1:0-2755 GCA_035480295.1 Gammaproteobacteria bacterium | reverse complement strand
CAATGATACTGAAGATAAAAAAGATTGCGATTTTCAAATCAACATGGATGGTGTTCCCGAATGCACGCAAAGCAATATCAAAGGGCCACGTTGAAGCATCTATATAAACGCATAGGCATTTACTCATTAATCGTGGTTACCATAACCACGATTTTCCTGAATGTGCCGGGATACAAGAATGAGGTGTCACCGCTAGGTAGTGTGTTGTCAGTTTACTTTTATAGCAAACACTCTACCGCAGAAAATGCCGCAATGGGATATATGACATATGAAAATCACCTTAAGGCAATTACTGATCCAGATCTAAAAAAATTCTATAAACACCTAGCCTGGGAAGAAAAAGGAATTAGCATTGATTTTGCTTCGTCAATTGATAACTCGTGGCAGCTATATACACCCGAAGGCACCATCAAGCCTAACTATTTGCAATACTGGCAAAGCATTCGATCAGAAATACGCGAGTTTTATCAGGCCAATATTGCGCCCATTACAATTTACGATCCTGTAGTGCACTTCCGCTGCAGTGATGCGCCGTTTGTTACCCATCCGCAATATCATTTAACTAAAGCCGCAACCGTACAATGGATGGCTGCAGAGCTCAAAGCGCGCGGCTACAATAAAATTACGTTTTTAACTTGCCATAAACACCGGCGCATGAAAGGTAAAAACCGTTGTGCAGATTTTGCAGCATTTTATGAAAAGATATTCACTACTGCTGGCATAAAAGTGGTGAAACAATGCCACAGCGTTTACAAAGATTTTGCGATTATGGTTAATGCCCCATTATTAGTTTCATTAAATGCTAGTAGTTTTGCATTTATGGCTGGGATTGCTAAAGATCCGCATAATTATATCAGCTGCAATTTAGGCCGTGAGCACGGAGGTGAATATTTGCTGCAAAATTCTGCGGATTGGATCATGGATACACGTGCACCGCTGTTACACAAAGATGCAGGTGGGTATAAAGATTCGCGCGTGGTAATTGCTAAATTGCAGAATTAATGCAATTGTGTGCCATCTATATCATTCTTGATTTTTTCGGCATTTATGATCTTCGCGAACAAGTCCATATCATGTGAATCACTCGCTATTTTTGCATCTAATGATTTCCATTCATCAATGAAAGCATTAAATCCTTGCTCGATAAACAGCTTCAGCACTTTATCTGATTCAAGTAGCAATTGCGCTACCAGCTTATCGCGATAGATTTTATGTTGCAGCGCACTTTCTAGTGACACAAACTTTTGTCCGATCTGCGCAGCATATTCGTCCATTTCCACGATATTTAAGCCTACGCCAATTACTGTATCAATAATGCCGGGACGGGTTTGTTTTGTTTCGATTAAGATGCCACCCATTTTGCGATCTTGCCAATAGATGTCATTCGGCCATTTTAATTGTACATCGGTTAAACCATTTGCCTTTAATACGCGGGCAATTGCAATGCCTACTACCAAGCTCAAGCCATATAATTTTTCTAAAGTGCCTTCAAATGGCCAATATATTGATAACAAAATATTACCAGGTACAGATACCCAGCTACGACCATGGCGGCCTTTGCCGCTAGTTTGCATTTCGGCCAATAAAGCAGTTTTGGGCATTGGTTCGGTCGCGTTTTTAATTAAATCCATCAAATGATCGTTCGTTGACCCTAAGCATTCCTCAACAATTACGCGAAATTCATGCGCCGGCAGGGTGGTATTGGATAACAAAGCCATTATGGAATGCGCGGATAATTTGTCTGCCATAGGATGTCCATTAGAAGTATCTGAAAATATCAAGGGATTATATATGGCCAGGGCTCGCTATGCAATTGGTGCAGCAGCACTAACCTTCTTTTTTATGTCAGTTAACGATCAATCATAAATTGACAATACTCTGTAGTTTGCTAGGTTTCATAGTAGGGCCGTTAGGATTTTTTATGTCTACCATCAATCTGCCAGCTGTCGATACCAAAGGCCTAACCTGGCTTTATCCCATTTTGTCGCTAATGAAAAACGGCGTAGTCCTAACCGATAGCGCCTCAAAGATATTATTTGTAAATTCAGCATATGAAAAAGCCACCGGATATTCAGCTGCCGAAGTTTTAGGGCAAAATCCTGGCATGCTGCGCTCTGGCCATCATGATGAAGCGTTCTATCAAGGCATGTGGCACGCAATCAAAAGTACCGGAAAGTGGCATGGTGAAATTTGGAATCGCGGTAAAGCAGGCAATGTTTTTCCCGTTGATTTGTCCATCGCAAAAATCCAAGTTGAAAATGAAGAAGATCCGTATTATTTAGGCGTATTTACCGATATCCTGCTCACCAAGGCTAAGGATGCCGAGAAAATTAATTTGGGTTTAAAAGATTTACTAACCAAATTACCGAACAAAGCCGCCGTAGAGGAATATTTTGCTAGAACTGTAAAATCTTTATTGAGCGATAATGCTGATGTGAAAGATAAACTCGCGGTAATTTACGTAGATTTGGATGATTTTAAATCGATTAATAAACAATACGGCTATTTAAGCGGAGATAAAGTACTACGGGAATTCGCTACGCAATTGGATATGCTACTGCGCAAAAATGATTTTTTAGCCAGATTAGAAAGCGATCATTTTGTGATCATTATGTCCGATCCACCTAGCAAGGAGGAATTGAGGAAATTCGCGTTACAGATCTACGACGTGTTTTCTAGACCATTTGAAATAGGTGGTGAAAACATTCACTCAAATTGCAGCGTTGGGGTAGCAAGACTTACTGATCCAACCCAG
>DATIHV010000260.1:0-3911 GCA_035480295.1 Gammaproteobacteria bacterium | reverse complement strand
TATTGGTCGAAGGTTCGAGTCCTTCACGGCCCACCATAAAGTTAGTAGACTGTTATTAATTTTTAATAGTAAACTTATTCTGTAACTACAAAGCAAAGGAAGCAGAAAGTGCGCATTTTTTCGGTAGTTCTAGGCCTCTTGGTCTCAGGAATTGCTACTGCAGATGACGGCAGGACATTATCTGACGTTGTAGGCACCTTATTAACTGGCGGCGATGTACTGTCCAAGTTAATGTGGGCTGTGTGCATTATTGTAGGCGTGGCATTAATTGCTGCAGCATTTACCCAATTTCAAATTCATCGTCGTAATCCAAAATTAGTGCCTTTAACCACTCCAGTGCTTTATTTAATTCTGGGCATTGTGGCTATCGCAATTCCGTTCGTAGGGCAGATGGAAGGTTTCTTAGGCGGAGCTGGTCGACAAGGTATAAAGGGTGAACCGGCGCCAAATCCAAAACAAGTTTATAACCCTAACGATATTGATGCCCCGCTAAATTAAATATCACACCTGCTTCATGCGCGTTAATAATTCCGTTAGCTCGGTTTGACGATTTTTTAAACGTGTGGTTATTTTGGGATCTTGATTCTTCAGAGCCATACCTAGATCGAGTTGCTTAATAGCAGAATTTATATCGCCATGTAATACAAACCATTCCGCATTTGCTTCATACACAGCAACTTGATTTCCCAACATGCCTTCGGTTTGGCGTACATATTCATAGTACATTGGATCAGGCATATTTTTGGTCGGATATTTTTGTAAAATCTTAGCCGCTAACTGTGGTTGTTTGGCGTGGATTAAAAAATTTGCATATTGCAGGCGCACCGCGGGACTATCTGGATATAATTCAATTAAACGTTGCATACGTATCATGGCGGATTTTATTTTATTGTGGGACATTTCGATTTCAGCGGCAGTAATTTGCACAATTAAATCGTCTGGATAAGCAGCACTTAAGGTACTAAACACATCCCACGCCTTATCCGGCTGGCCTTTTCTTAACAATGCATAGCCATACGCGTAATTTGCTGCTAGCTTGTTCTTATAACGTTGGGTGCTTAATATATGCTCTTGCTCTTCGATGAAATTATCTACATTGCTTGCATTCTGCACATTTACTCTAGCTTTTATTAAATAGAACATATTTGAGCTAGTAGTTTGCTTGAAGAGTAAAGTGTTTGCACGACTACGCGTATCAGATAAACGTGATTCAAATAGCGGATGCGTAAGTAAATATTCTGGTGGTTTGTTATGGAAACGAAATTCCAGATTCAAACGTTCTAACATGTTGGGCAAACCTTGTGGATCAAAGTTTGCTTTGCTTAATATTTGTAATCCTAAACGATCTGCTTCTTGTTCAAACTGGCGCGAATAGTTAAGCATCTTTTGTGCATGCGCAGCCCATGCTGGCAGAATTAATTCTGGAACACCAATTGCAATTGCGGCAATAGATTCAGCAATAGTTATAGGCAGCATGCGTTTACTGTCTGCCACCATGCGCAATGAATGCTGCTGCGAAATGTGCGCTAATTCATGCGCCATGACCCCAGCTAATTCACTTTCGGTTTCCGTGGCGCGTATTAAGCCGGAATGCACGGCCACATGTCCGTCGAAAAACGCAAACGCATTTAACGAATTGTCATTAATCGCAAAAAATTTAAGCTGCATATTGCCATACGGCATAGACATGTAAGGCGTAAGGCGATTTCCAACATGGCGTACGTATTCATGGACTAAAGGATCAGGATGCGATAACCCAGCAGCGCGGATTTCGCACATCATCATTTGGCCCATGAGGCGTTCATTTTCTATAGGCAGGGCCGATCTAAATTCGTTACCCAGGTCCGGAAGGTTGCTGGCAAAACAGCTTTGATGTGCTGCAGCGATGAGCAAGAGGCCTAAAAAGTAAAAAAGTCGTCCAAATTGCTTCATATTAGTTGATCTTAGTCTCATAGTTTGAGAACATTCATATGCTCGTCGCCACTTATCAAATCCGGAGTATTGCATGTCTTATGACCTATTACTAGACGCATGCGGATTACGCTGTCCAATTCCCATTATACGTACTAAACTATCAATAAGCAAACTAACTAATGGTCAAAAGTTACTAGTAAAAGTAACTGATCCTAGTTACCAGCTTGATTGTATGGTTTTCGTCAGACAGACTGGTCATATCTTGCTACAATCATGGCAAGAGGACGAAAAATATTGTTACCTATTGCAAAATACGTCTAGCAATTAAAATTAGAAGGACAGGGAATGTATAGAGTATTTAAAGGATGGCTTGACCGTTACTTATCTGATCCAGAAGCTATTCTGTTAATCGTCTTCCTAGTCGGCGGCTTTTTTATTCTCAAGATTTTCGGCGATATCTTGACCCCAATTTTCGTGAGCATTGCCATAGCCATTTTACTACAAATGTGGGTGCATATTTTAGAAAAACGTAATTGCCCACAGACTTACGCCTTTTGGATCGTGTATACCGCATTCTTATTAATCTTCTTTGGCGCATTGTTATTTTTACTACCTTTATTGTGGCGTCAATGCGTAAATTTGGTAACTGAAATGCCGACGTTGGTACAAAACGGTCGTACCGCGATTTCGGATTTTATTCAATCCAAGCAGGATTACATTTCTGAACAATATGTGGAAACGATTTTTTCAAGTGTCATTGCGCAAACGCAAGATTGGGGCAAACGCGCCATTACAGTTTCGCTGGCATCAATACCTGGCATCATAACTTGGGTTGTGTATTTAATTTTAGTGCCATTGCTAGTATTTTTCTTTTTACGCGATCATGCGCAACTTATGGCGTGGTTTAAACAGTTCCTGCCAGAGAAACGCGGCTTGATCCGCAAAATTTGGTTTGAAATGCACATTCAAGTTGGCAATTATTTTCGTGGCAAATTAACGGAAATTATTATTGTAGGTTTATTTACCTATGTAGTATTTTTATTCTTTGATTTGCGTTATCAGGTGCTGTTAGCTTCATTGGTTGGTTTATCCGTTGTGATCCCGTTTGTGGGCGTAGTTATTGCAACTATTCCGGTGGTGTTAGTAGGATATTTTCAGTATGGATTTATAGGTGGCCTGACCGGTGAATTTGCCTTAATGTTGTATTCATATGCGTTTGTGCAATTAGTTGATGGCAGCATCTTAGTGCCGTTATTATTTTCTAATGCCGTCAATTTACATCCTATTGCTATCATCATTGCAATCTTGGTGTTTGGATCTTTATGGGGATTCTGGGGTGTATTTTTTGCAATTCCATTGGCAACATTGGTTAAAGCAATCATCAATGCATGGCCGCATCATGGACATACGGAGCACCATCATCATCGCCATCCACACACGACTTAATCGTGCAGTGGCTCTAAACCGGCATCTAAATTTAGCTCATCACAATATGACATGAACTTTTCGCGTAAAGTTGGCAAATGCGTATTTACGGCGATATTAATATTGATAGACATCGATGACATTCTAGTTCCAGTTTGTGCCATATATGTATGCGCGCGCACATCTTCAATCTTAATATCTTGCTGAGCAAAAAATTGCGCTAAATCGTTTAAGATCCCTTCGCGATCATTAGTAACAGCATGCACTAAATAAGGCATTGTCTTTTTTTGCTTTTGTTTTGGCGTCGTGCGCCGCACATTGGTAGTGATGCCCAAGCGCTGTTCAATACCCGGCAAACTAGCCTCGATTTTCGCCACTGCATTCCAACTGCCTTCGACTAAAAGCATGATACCAAACTCATTGCCCAGTGTTGTCATACGCGTGTTAAGTATGTTCCCGCCGTAATTGGTAATACTGTGCGTTAGCTGATTAACCATGTTAACCTGATCTGGCCCTAAGGCAGTGATGACTAAGTAGCTATTTAATTCTGTAGGCATGTTTAGTTATTCTAC
>DATIHV010000259.1:0-4306 GCA_035480295.1 Gammaproteobacteria bacterium | reverse complement strand
TTCCAAGCATTTGGTATGGCGAAGTTTCTAGCTAATTCAAGTTTAGCCACAGGCATTAGTTATTACGTTACTGTGACTGTAACTTTAGTTGCCGGCACTATGTTCTTAATGTGGTTAGGCGAACAGATCACGGAACGCGGTATTGGTAACGGTATTTCGATGTTGATTTTTGCCGGTATTGTTGCGAACTTGCCAGCTTCTATTGTGAATACTTTAGAGAAAGTGCGTCAAGGCGAGCTGCATGCCATAGGTTTAGTATTACTGTTAGCGATGTTAGTAGGTGTGATTGCGTTTATCGTATACGTAGAGCGCGGGCAACGTAAAATTACAGTTAATTATGCGCAACGCCAACAAGGGCGCAAAATATATGCAGCGCAAACTAGCCATCTGCCATTAAAGATTAATATGGCTGGCGTGATTCCACCGATTTTTGCATCAAGCATTATTTTATTTCCGGCGACATTGTCGCAGTGGTTTGGCCAGTCTGCACATTTGTCTTGGTTAACACGTGCTAGCGCAGCTTTATCGCCAGGCCAGCCGCTATATATTATTTTATTTGCTTCTGCTATAGTGTTTTTCTGTTTTTTCTACACAGCTTTGGTGTTCAATCCACGCGAAACAGCGGATAATTTGAAGAAATCCGGCGCTTTTTTACCAGGAATAAGACCTGGCGAGCAGACTGCCGCGTATATTGATAAAGTTATGACCCGTTTAACCTTAATGGGTGCTATCTACATAACCGCCGTTGCTTTGATGCCAGAATTTTTAGTTTTATTCATGAAAGTGCCTTTCTATTTTGGTGGTACTTCATTGTTGATTATTGTTGTAGTGGTGATGGATTTTATGGCTCAAGTCCAAGCGCACATTATGTCCCATCAATATGAGGGTCTAATGAAGAAGGCTGGCTTGAAAGGTGGAAGGTAATTTGGTAAACTCACACGCACGGGTGTGAAGTCCTAGAAAGGGTAAAATTATGAAAGTTAGAGCATCAGTAAAAAAGATTTGTAGCAAATGTAAGCATATTCGCCGACACGGGGTATTACGCGTAATTTGTGAAAATGCAAAACATAAGCAAAGGCAAGGCTAGTTTGACTATTAGTATAAATATGGATAAGCTATCCCGCTATCCCTTTTTGATTCATTGTATGGGAGTTAACTGAATGATTCGTGTGTCTGGCGTTATTATGCCGCCAAATAAACATATTAGTATTGCCTTAGAAAGCATATTTGGCATTGGGCGCACCCGCGCTTTGCAAATATGTAAGGCGGTTGGTTGTGACGCTAGTGTTAAAGTATCCGATCTTAAAGACGATGTAGTCACCATGATTCAAAAGGCTGCTGCTGAGTTTGAAGTAGAAGGTGATTTACGCCGTCGTGTCGCGATTAACATTAAAAGATTACGCGACATCAAATGTTACCGTGGCTTACGCCATAGAATGGGACTACCTGTACATGGACAGCGCACTAGAACAAATGCGCGCACCCGTAAAGGTAAAAAGAAAGGTAAAGGCACAGCTTCTGGTGCAATGGGTCAATCTAGCGCAGCAAAAGCTGCAGAGTAAATAAGTTATGGCGAGTGTAAGTGTAAAACAGAAAAAGAAGGCTAAGGTATCTGTAGTAAGCGGTAAGGCTTATATTCAAGCATCGTTTAATAATACTTTAGTATACATTACGGATTTAGAGGGTAATACTTTAAGTTGGGCAACCGCAGGTGGTATGGGCTTTAAAGGTTCTAGAAAAAGCACTCCATATGCTGCACAACAAGCTGCTTCTAAAGCTGCGCAAGCCGCTAAAGATACTTACAACATGCGATTTGTAGAAGTTTTTATCAAAGGTCCTGGGCCAGGTAAAGAAGCTGCTGCAAGAGCATTATCTAATTGTTTTGATAAAGTAACAGCAATTTATGACGTTACCGGCATTCCGCACAATGGCGGACGTGCACCGAAAGAGCGCAGAGTTTAGGGGTTGAATGAGTTATGGCAAGAGAATTAAGTCCAACATGTAAAGCGTCCCGCAGATTAGGAACAGATTTACATCTTAAGCAACGTGGTGGCCGTGGTATAGAAACAAAATGTAAACTTTCCACTCCGCCTGGACAACACGCTAAAAAAGGTCGTAAGACTGATTACGGCAATATGTTGTCAGCAAAGCAAATGTTAAAGTTAATGTACGGCGTATTAGAAAAGCAATTCCGCCGTTACTATTTCGAAGCAGCGCGTAGAAAAGGTGCGACTGGTTTGAACTTATTAGAGATCCTTGAAGGTCGTTTAGACAACGTTGTATACCGCATGGGTTTTGGTTCAACTAGAGCAGAAGCGCGTCAATTAGTACGACATAAAGCCATCGTGGTTAAACCACAAGGCGATGCAGCGAAAGCAGAAGTGGTAAACATTCCTTCTTACACTGTACATCCTGGCGACGTAGTAGAAATTCGTGAAAAATGCAGAGAGCAAACACGTGTTAACGATGCATTACGTATTCTTGAAGGCTTAGGTTTTCCTGAATGGGTAGAAGTAGATGTAGCTAATAAAACAGGTAGATTTAAGCGAGTACCAGATAGGAGCGAATTGCCAGCTGAAATAAATGAACAGTTGGTAGTTGAACTCTACTCCAAGTAATAGAGATCTTTAGGGGAAACGAACAATGCATCTTGCTGTTAATGAATTTTTAAAACCAAGAATTGTCAATGTACAAGAACGTGGGCCAAATCATGCGCGGATTGTTTTAGAACCGCTTGAGCGTGGTTTTGGATACACATTGGGTAATTCTTTGCGTAGAATCCTGTTATCTTCTATGCCTGGTTGTGCTGCGGTGCAAGTACATATTGATGATGTATTGCATGAATACACTACTAAAGAAGGCGTGCAAGAAGACATTATTAATATAATGTTAAATCTTAAAGAAGTATGTTTTAAACTAGAAGGCCGTGATGAAGTAGAACTTACTTTAAACAAAAAAGGCCCAGGTCCAGTACGTGCTAGTGATTTCCAATTACCGCACGATGTTAAAATTGTTAATCCTGATTATGTGATTGCAAATTTAACTGAAACTGGCGAATTAAAAATGACTTTGCGTGTAGCACGTGGTCGCGGTTATGAACCAGCATTAGCTAGACAAAACAGCGAAGAGCCACAACAAATTGGTTGGTTGCATTTAGATGCATCATTTAGCCCAATACGTCGCGTTACATATTATGTAGACAAAGCACGCGTAGAAAAAAGTACCGATTTGGACAAGTTGATTTTAGATCTAGAAACTAACGGTACAATCGAACCAGATGAAGCAATTCGTTGGGCAGCGATGATCCTGAGTGAACAGCTATCTATATTTGTAGACCTCAAAGGTGAAAAACAAACTGAACCTTCTGTTGCTCCAGCAAGTATTGATCCTGTATTATTGCGTCCAGTTGACGATTTAGAATTAACCGTGCGCTCTGCAAATTGCTTGAAAGCAGAAAACATTTATTACATCGGCGATTTAATTCAAAAGACCGAAGTAGAATTGTTAAAGACGCCAAATTTGGGTAAAAAATCTTTGACTGAAATCAAAGACGTATTAGCATCTAAAGGATTATCTTTAGGCATGAAATTAGAAAACTGGTCAGTGCATAGACAAATGCGCGACGAGAAAGAAATGGGTAATGTATAATGAGACATAGAAAAAGCGGCGTACATTTAAGTAGAACGAGCAGTCACCGTAAAGCAATGTTTTCGAACATGGCAAAGTCAATGATTAAGCATGAAATCATTAAGACTACGGTGGTAAAAGCAAAAGAGTTGCGCAGAGTGTTAGAGCCTTTGATCACTTTGGCAAAGAATGATAGCGTAGCTAATCGTCGTAATGCATTTGCAAAATTAAACGACAAAGAATCAGTAGGTAAATTATTTACAGATTTAGGCCCACGTTTTCAAAAGAGACCAGGTGGTTATGTACGCATAATTAAGTGTGGTTTTAGAAAGGGTGATTGCGCACCTATGGCCGTTGTTGAAATGGTTGAAAGAGTAAAATAATAAGAAGAACCGGGCGCGACCCGGTTTTTTAATTGTGTATGTGGATGTGTGTGGTTGAGTGTTTAATAAAACAACAAGAGATTGACGTCATGCAAGAACCCAATAATACAAACGTGACAAAACACGAGACTAAACCTTTTGGTAGATTTCGTGGACTTGTGTGGCCAATCCATTCCTTTGAGCTGAAAAAGCTTATTCCTATGTTCGCCCTGTTCTTCTTGATCTCGTTCGTATACAACATGTTGCGCTGCCTAAAGGTATCCTTGATGATCACCGCTGAAGGATCTGGCGCTGAA
>DATIHV010000258.1:0-3190 GCA_035480295.1 Gammaproteobacteria bacterium | reverse complement strand
ATCGTGATCAATTAATTTTTGGGTATTAGTATTACCATGCCCTTCCACTTGATTAGCCAAGCCATCTAAACTGATCCAATGATATTTTGTATGCCGCAAGCCGTATTTAAACTTACGTTGATAATATTGTTCAAAGCGTTGCGTTGCATCGCATAAATCATATGCCAACCACGTGCTGGTTAACAATTGTGGATGTTCACTTGTAGGTGGTTTAAAATGTACGTCGATTCTAAATAACACGTCGCGCGCATAATCTGGCAGCTGATGGCCGTACGGAATATGTAGATCAGCAAATGTATTAACGCTTTTTTCTACTGCGTAACTAATCTGCAAGCTGCCAAGACCATGCTCTGCTGCACTTAAAAATTCGGCTGGAATATGTTGTTGCAAATGATTATGCCATAAATGACTAACATCCACATTGCGCGGTGTAAATGGCTCGAGCTGCAAATGTTGCGCGGCAGGATGCGCGATCCAAGTAGATTTTTCTGTGGTCACCAGTTTAGAAAGATCCTGTAAATATGCTGGCTTGACTTGCAGCTGTAATAGTGCCCAACGCGCTTGTAATTGCGCCGAGGTTTGTTGCACCGCCTGCGTCAACCGTTGCCATAACTCAGGATTAGCAGCTAAATCTTCGACAAATTTAGTTGTTTTATTGCCAATCACCAATACATCCTGCAAGAATTGCTCTTCATCAATGTCGGCCAAGTTTGCAGGATGAGTCGCTGAAATTAACGCATAAGCATGCGCCGCTTGTAACCAAGTAGGAATATGCGGAATGTCTTCGGGTAAATCTTGTGCAAAGTTAGTATTTACGTAACGGTTGATCAAAGATAAACATGCATCGCTATCTTGCAATTTCGCTGCCAGTAGAGGCAATTGCTCTGCACTAAAACTTCTGCCATTTACTTTAGGATGTTTTGATTTATATAACAACCACATGGCAAGTTTATGCTTACTATCCTGCACGTTGGCAGTATCAATGGCACCATAACGCGTCACGTAATCTACTTCCTCTAACGGATCGTGCACATATTCCAGATATAAGTCGGTAAATTCTTGGGTAATTTGGATCTGAATATCTTGCAAGCGTTGATCAAACACGCGCATGGTACTTAAAATTTGCGCATTATTGTAGCGCATTAGACTAGCTAAGGTGCTATAGGCATGATCGATGGCGATTAAAACGCCACTGTGCTGCTGCGCCAATTCTTTATACAAATCAGCAAATTCATGGCGCATTTGCATTTGCAGTGCTAGCACTTCGTTTAATATGCTGCACAGCGCGTCATTTACATTAACTGTTGATCCATTATTTTCCTTTGGCGGCTCTAGAAACAACTTTCCTAATACCGAGCATACCGCCAATGGGATCGCAATCGCTGCACCCCCAGGTACTGCCATGATCCCTGCATAGGTTGACACTCCAGCCAAAATGCTAGAGCCTACATGCGCCAGCATATCATTATGCGTTATAGCACCAACCCCAACTAATATAGTTCCCAACGATTCACTAAAATTTGCTGCCGCTAAATTTCTGGTTTTTAATTCATAAAAAGTTTGCCGCATACTCGCCATGCAAATGCCCGCGATGCTAATTTTTGCTAACTCTGGCTGTTGCACATCTTGCGCAATTTTGGCTAAAAATCCGCAAATTGCGGCGTATTGCTGATTTTCTTGCGTGCGATCTAACAACTCTTGATCGGTACTGAGTAGTGCTGCAGCAGGGGCACTAGCATAGATGATCTGCACAATTTCTTTGGCGGTCAGTCCAGTTTTAGCAGCTTTAGCTTGTAAGATTTGTGTTGATGTTAGTCCTACGGAAATGCCTAATTTCTGTAATGCCTGCTCTACAGTGGCTTTGTCGCTGATCTCTGGTAATGCAACTTTAGCCAGCCAATGTATATTGTCGAGAATATTAGCGCCGCTAGCAAGTTTGGTGGATCGCAATTCTATAGATAAACAACGCAGTGCATTCACACAATGATTTACTTTTTGCTCTACAGGATAATCTGGTTGATCAAGCACCAGTAATGCGGGCGTAACCATTTGCAAGATTTTGCCAAAACGCTTCAGCTCGCTCAAATTACAGAATATTCCGGCTTGCTCAGCCACTTGCCCTGCTGCTTGCACTTGTAAATTGATCAAGAGGTTTTTTTGTGCCGCACTCAACATACGCAGCGTACGATCTGATTCAGCACCAGGCGGAATTTTTGCCGTAAAATGCTCTAACAATTGCGCTAACAATTGTTCACGCTTTACTGTACTTTGCCGCACATCTACAATTGCGAGCAATGCTGGCAAACGTTGCTGCAAAACATTAGCCACAGCCAATATTTGCGGATCTTTAGTGCCTTTTTCCAGCTCTGCGCCAATGCACATCGCTAATTTACCAGCATCCGACTCTTGATGTAGATCAGTTAATAATTGCGTTAATTTGCTACGTTTGCCGCGTCCAAATTCAGCACGAATTGCAAGATCTAAACTGGAATTTGGCAATATCGGTATGCCAAAATCGGCAAAAATTGCTTGTAATGCAGCAATACGCTGCTCAACGGATAGCGTTGCAATCATGGCTAATACCTAACATCGATTACATGACGTTAATGTATAGCTTAAAGGCGAGTGATAATATCCTGAAAATTGTTACGTTTGAAACAGACGGCGCGCTAAGCTAGTAGCTGTAGAGCTTGGAGTTTGATTAATTGATAAAGCACTAATAGCATCTGCAGGGGATATTGCAGCTGACGTGGTAGTAGTTGCAGTAGTTGCAACAGGCACTGGGCTATTACCCCAGCCCGCAAAATCAAAACCTAAATCTTCATCGCTAGGAAGTACGGCAGGTTTAGGTCTAGCAGGACTATTGGCCCATCCATTAAAATCAAAACCTAAATCTTCATCGTTAGTGGTCGAAGCAGCAGCAGACGCTGCAGATGCAGCATGATTACTATACATTGCAGTTTGCCATTCTTGTGCCACTGCCTGTGTATCCTCTTTAGTCCAACCGACTCTGCTGGCTTTTCTAGTTTGCACATACTCTTGATAGTCTTGTCTGTTTTTAGCGCAGGAAGGCGTCGCTTCAATAGGCGTAGTTAATTTCATCGCACAAGGATGCCAGCGTTGCATAGTAACGCTAAGAGGATTAAATACTACAGTCCGCGGCACCGCAGTAATAGGATTATATGCCAAG
>DATIHV010000257.1:0-3974 GCA_035480295.1 Gammaproteobacteria bacterium | reverse complement strand
AGATCGTATGGGGGATTAGATTCGCTGCTGTCTTTTGGTCCATCAAACTTCGCAGCAATCTGGTATCCGCGTATTGCGCGGCGATTTTCTCCACCAACCCACCCTCGAATTCAACTTGCGCATTAACCTCCTGCATTTCCTTGATCGTCAGCATGCCCAACGCAGCCAGCAGCCTTGTTCGCCGAATGGCGCCCAGCCTGACAGCATCTTCAAGAACATATGCTTGGAACGGTATTCCACTCGCGAGCATCGAAGTGACGATGTAGTCGATGTTGTTGATCGTGCCGTTTTCTACGATGTTTTCGAGCTCGCCGCTCTCGCCTAGCAGTCCGGTAATAAGGGATGCTACGTGCGACCTCGGCGTACAGGTGGCTTCGGCAAGTTCCCTCAAGGCGTCCATGAAAGTATGCTGATGGCGCATTTCCAAGGACAAGTAGGAGAAAAGCGTCAGAAGCTTGGCTATCGCCAGCGGATTGAACGGGCCATGCATGTCAATGTACCCGATGTACCGATGCGCCTTTTCGTCGGCATCGTTGTCTGGATCGCGCGTTATTTCCCCAATGCTAACAACGCACTTTCCATCACGATTGATAAGGCATATCGCTGCGGCGTAAATCGGAGACGGCGAGTACTCGTCCTCGACAGGCCTGTCGCAGATCGCAAAGCAGTGTGGGTAGCGCGGTGGGAAAAACGTCACCGGCAGAATCATCCTCTTGCTCTTAGACAACTCCGTGTCCTCCTAAATGTAGTGTTCTTCCACGCGAATTCAAATTGCTTCGCTTGGATTTCTGGATTATACAACATTTGAATTATTTTGTCTATGTTTTTTGCTTGTCTGGGCTAAATGGTTATACTAAACAAAAGAGAGGTTTGTATGCCATTATGGATTTTGTATGCGTTATTTTCTGCTTTGGGTGCTGCAGGTGTGGCAATTTTTGCTAAAATTGGCATCTCGCAAGTTGATACCACCCTTGCCACGACCGTGCGTGCGATTATCATGGCGATTTTCTTGGTGATACTTTCTGGAGCGCTCGGCAAATTTAGCCAGTTGCACAGCATCAACCAAAAAGCATTTTTATTTATATTATTGTCTGGGTTCGCAGGTGCTTTTTCCTGGATGTTTTACTTCATGGCACTTAAAGCCGGCCCGGCAGCAGGCGTAGTCGCGCTCGACCGCCTGAGCGTTGTGTTTGTACTAGTGCTCGCCGCAATTTTCCTAAGCGAAAATCTGACCATTAAATCCAGCATCGGAGCCATGCTCGTGACATTAGGCGCAATATTGCTAGCGATTAAATAGCTCTACCACCCAACTTCGCTATACATTTCATTCCGAGAAATACTCTCGAGTGCTTTTCTGACGTCTGGCACGATATTTTCAGGCAAATTATTTGGATCTAGCCACTTTACCTCAGAACATTTTTTAAGTTCAGCATTATGCGGTTCGCCCTGCCACTTTTCTGCCTGGAAATAAAGATCTACATATTCGCGGTAACCAAATTCATCATCACAACTGCGATGCATCGCCAGAACGAATTTTAAATCATTAATATTAATATCAATCCCAGCTTCTTCCTTAGCCTCGCGCACAGCTGCAGCTTTAGCCGACTCATGGCCATCAATATGCCCAGCCGGAACGCCATAATAATCAGGATACCAGGGCGTATTTTGACGCTTTCCCATAAAAATTGTATTTTCTCGTCTGAGTATTACGTAAGCTGCTGGAGTTAGTTGAAATCGTTTAGGAGTGTCCATGCTACTTCACTCTAAAAGTTAAAACCTTATTAAATGCATAGTTCCATATAAAAAGAATGGCGCTGGATAAAATTTTGGCGATGCTTGGACTAAGACCTATCGTGACAACAAACAAATGAATTAATAATTCACTAAAAAATAATGCTGATAAACTCGCGATTAAGAAAAAAATAAATTGATGATGCGCGCGCATGCTATAGCCATCTTTCTTGGCCTGATGTGCAAAGGTAAAATGGCGATGCATGAAAAAGGAAAAGATAATGCTCGTAGTTACGGAGATGCCATTAGCCAGCAACAATGGCAGGTGCAATTTAAGCCCAATATTAAGCAAAGTAAAGTCAATGATGAAAGAAGCGATACCAATTGGAATGTAACGCACCATCGAAGACTGTTTTAGGTCAGAAATATTCATTTTTATTCCATAAACTTATATTTGATAAGTGTCCACAGCGCTACAATTCCATCGCGCCAGGTGATTTTTTTACCTTCATCAAACTCCCGCCCAGCGTAGGAAATCGGCACTTCATATATTTTTATCCCGCGCTTGAGCAACTTAGCCGTAATTTCAGGCTCAAAATCAAAGCGATGTGAGCGCAGTTTAATATCTTTAATAACATCGCGTTTAATTAATTTATAACAAGTTTCCATATCAGACAGCGTCGTATTATACAGCAAATTAGTTGTGAAACTCAAAAACTTATTCCCCATCAAGTGCCAAAACATCATATTGCGATGCTCACCAGTAAAACGTGAGCCATAAACAGCCTCAGATTTACCATCAGCCGCTGGTTTTAACAGTTTGGCAAAATCTTCTGGATCGTATTCCAAATCAGCATCCTGGATAATAATGTATTCAGAAGTTGCATGAGCCAAAGCAGTACGCACAGCCGTTCCCTTACCCTGATTTTTACCGTGCAAAAATGTTTTCACGCGTTTGTTAGAAATATTCTTAATTATTTCTGCGGTGCCATCTTTAGAGCCATCGTCGACAATAATAATTTCCGTCGCATGCGGTGAAGCTAAAACACGATCCAAACATGCTAAAAGAGTTGGCTCCTCATTATAAACCGGCATAAGAACAGAAAGCGTAGGATACTTTATTTCGGTCATTAAACTTACTTAATTACTCAATTAATACTTAATTTTATAAATAGTGGTGTCATTAAATGTACCAACCCTACTTAGGTCCTTCATCGTATCAAGGCGTTGCTTCGTGGAATCGCGCACATCATCCCCCCATCCCAGTGTAGCAAAATCTCCCGGAATAAATATGATGTATTGCACCTGCCAGCTTTTGAGCAGTGTTAAGGCATCAGGATTATCCCCAACCGCGTTTAGCACTCGTGCGTTTTGCACGTACTGATCTGGAATATAAGGCGTAATGGCACCACTAACACGCTTTTTCCAATGATAAGTTGAAAGAAACATCCGGCGCGCCTCAATAATGTCATTGGCATGCCTGCTCGTGCCTGGAAAAATCGGTAGCTCAAGAATAGCAAAATCGCCCGGCTGACTGGCCAACCATTGATAGGCTGGATAATCTTTAATTTGATAGTTCTCGTATGTTTTTATTGGTGTTGGAAATTGTTCAAAGATGATCCATGCAGCAAAAATTGCAACAAATAAATATTGTAGCTTTTTGTATTTGCCTTTTAAGAGGTCGAGCAGCCACATTGCACCGTAGCTGACAAAAACGCTAACACCCAAAGATGCGAGTAAAAACCAGCGCATTGGAATGCGCAGAGCTTTATATCCAGGCACGATATGATATGGGATCGTGTAGAAATAGTTGTGATCTGTAATAAGCTTGTGTCCCAAAGACACGTTTGGCCCAAGACCAGCACATATCCCAATAATTGCAATCAACAAAAATATTAAATAAATCCAAGTTTTGGTAATCTTTTTGCGATCAATCCACAGCTTCGCTAAGGTTACTCCGATCAAAACCCAAGAAACTAGCCCGATAGAAAATGAATCATGTCTGGACCAGGTCAGCACACCTTGTAGCGTGATTGATACTTGGTTGTTGTAGTCGCGAATGAGCGGGTGGTGCAATTGCAGCAAAATCGAGGGTAAATAAAGTGGCAATGCCACAGTGCCGGAGATCAACCAACCTAGCACTAATCGCAGTAGCAACTTGCCGTTAATCTGACGCATTGCAAGCAAACAAGCAAAGTAAATTAAGAAACTGATAATAGTAAATAAGGCCAGATATAAGTTGG
>DATIHV010000256.1:0-6427 GCA_035480295.1 Gammaproteobacteria bacterium | reverse complement strand
TAAAATTCAGCAATCCGGCTTAACAGTTTTACCATGCATGTACTTTCACCAAGCACGATTACTGCACCCGAGCCTAGCATTGATCCAGCTTTTGCTAGTGAATCAAAATCCATTTTCATATCATGCATTATGTCTGCTGGTAGGACCGGTGCAGATGAACCACCTGGGATAACTGCTTTTAATTTTTGATCACCCACCATGCCACCAGCAAGTGCCAGCAATTCTTTAAATGACGTTCCCAATGGAACTTCGTAATTACCTGGTTTGTTTACATGTCCGGACATGCAAAAAATTTTATAGCCACCGTTATTCGGCGTGCCCTGATCTAAATGCCATTGTCCACCTTTTTGTAAAATCACTGGCACTGTAGCAAAGGTCTCGGTGTTATTGACTGTAGTAGGCTTGCCATACACACCGTGCGCAGCCGGAAATGGTGGTTTAAAGCGCGGCATGCCTTTTTTACCTTCTATGGAATCTAATAGCGCCGTTTCTTCACCACAAATGTAAGCACCAGCGCCAGATAAATTATACAGTTCAAAATCAAAACCACTGCCTAATATATTTTTTCCAATTAATTTCGCAGCGCGTGCTTCTTCTAACGCTGCTTCTATGCGTGCAAATGGCTCTACAAATTCGCCACGCAAATAATTATAACCAACCGTAGTACCCATCACGTACGCGCCAATAGCCATGCCCTCTATTACTTGATGCGGATTAAAGCGCAATATGTCGCGATCTTTAAATGTTCCTGGCTCGCCCTCATCTGAATTACATACCAAATACTTTTGTCCTGGAGCATCGCGCTTAATAAATGCCCATTTAGTAGCTGTTGGAAATCCGGCACCGCCCCTACCACGTAATGCAGATAGTTTTAGTTCGGCCAAAATTTGATCGGGTGGGGTTTTTTCTTTAAGAATTTTGCGCCATACGCTATATCCACCCACACTTTCGTAAGCGTCCAGAGTCCATGGTTTAGGCAAATGCAATGTTCTTAAACATACTTGATTTAATTGCATACCTACTCCAGCTTAACCAAAATTTGATCAACTTTTTCAGCGGTCAAATTTTCGTGATATGTGTCATCAACTTGCATCATCGGCGCACCGCCACAAGCTGCTAAACATTCAACTGCGCGCAAAGTTACTTTGCCGTCAGCTGTAGTTTGATTAAAATCAATATTAAGTTTTTTGCATAGATGCTCTGCTATGTCTTCACTCCCGCGCAGCATGCAAGAAATATTGGTGCATAACGAAATTGTGTGCCTACCCACTGGCTTTAAATTTAACATGCTATAAAAACTAGCTACTTCGTACACGGAAATCCGCGACACGCCTAAATAGTCAGCTACTAGATCCATTTGTTCAGTACTTAGCCAGCCCTTAGTCTTTTTTTGCACAATCATGAGCGCAGAAATAACTGCAGATTGCTTATGCTCTGCAGGAAACTTCGCTACTACTTTGTCAATTTCTTTGATGATATCCGCACTCAATTGCATCAGCGATCAATCTCCCCGAATACGATGTCCTGCGATCCTATGATCGCAACCACATCTGCTAACATATGACCTTTAGCCATTGCATTCATAGCACTTAAATGCGCAAAGCCCGCCGCACGAATCTTTACTCTATATGGTTTATTTGCGCCATCAGATATTAAATATACCCCGAACTCGCCTTTTGGCTGTTCAACAGCGGCATATACTTCGCCAACTGGCAAGCTGTATCCTTCGCTAAACAATTTAAAATGGTGGATCAGAGATTCCATATCGTCTTTCATGCGTTCGCGCGTAGGTGGTACAACTTTATGATCTGCTACTGTAACAGGCCCGGGATTAGCACGTAACCACATCACACATTGTTTAATAATCCACGCCGACTGACGCATTTCTGCGACGCGCACTAAATATCGATCATAACAATCACCATTAGTTCCAACCGGAATTTGAAAATCAACCTTGTCATACATTGCATACGGTTGTTTCTTACGTAAATCCCAAGCTACACCTGATGCGCGCAACATAGGCCCAGTAAAACCAAGTTGTAATGCTTGCGCCGCGTCAACTGCGCCAATACCAACAGTGCGTTGTTTCCAAATTCTATTTTCAGTTAAGAGTTCTTCATATTCATCGACACATTTAGGGAATCTTGTCGCAAAATCTTCTATAAAATCTAACAAAGATCCTTGACGATTTTTATTCAATTGCGTTGTTTCTTTTTTACTGCGCCATTTTGATTCCGCGTATTGTGGCATCTGATCTGGCAAGTCGCGATATACGCCGCCCGGACGGTAATAAGTCGCATGCATGCGCGCTCCAGATACTGCGTCGTAACAATCCATTAAATCTTCGCGCTCTCTGAAACAATACAAAAACACAGTCATTGCACCTACATCTAGGGCGTGCGAACCTAACCACAATAGATGGTTCAAAATACGAGTGATTTCATCAAACATGGTGCGAATATATTGGGCACGAATTGGTGGGGTAATACCTAGCATCTTTTCTATGGCCATTACGTAGGCGTGTTCGTTACACATCATAGAAACATAATCTAATCGATCCATGTAGCCAATGCTTTGATTATATGGCTTAGATTCAGCAAGTTTTTCAGTGGCGCGATGTAAAAAACCGATATGCGGATCGGCGTTATATATAACTTCTCCGTCCATTTCAAGGATTAAACGCAACACACCGTGCGCGGCAGGATGCTGAGGACCAAAATTCATGGTATAAGTAGCAATCTCAGCCATTTTCTTCTTGTCCTATGTATCGGATTACCTTTGGCGTTAATGTTCGTGGCGCAATTGTTACCGGTTCATACACCACACGCTGTTGCGCAGCGTCATAACGCATCTCTACCTGGCCAATTAGCGGGAAATCTTTACGAAATGGATGGCCAACAAAGCCATAATCGGTTAATAAGCGGCGTAAATCTGGATGATCATCAAATAATATGCCAAACATATCAAAAGCTTCACGTTCATACCAATTCGCTGATTGCCAAATGTTTATTACCGAGGGCAACATCGGTGGATCCCCTGGCGCAAACACTTTCACTCGCAGACGGTGATTCATTACGGTTGATAATAAATGATACACAACTGCAAAACGGCCACCTTCATGTTTGTTTTTAGGCGTTGCTTCCGGCATTACACCGCGACTAAACCCTTCAAAAGTAGAGGTATTAGTCGCCCAATCGTCTATGCCATAGGTTAAGTAATCAACGCCGCATAGATCAATTAACTGGTTAAATTGTAAATCCACAGCATCGCGCAACTGCAAGCAACAACGCAGCAAGTCACTGGCATTTAAAGTCGCGGTAATTTCATCGTACGCAACGGTAAGCGCAACCGTTGCACCAAAAACCTTTTCTAGCGCTGTTTTTAATTCCGTTAAGTTCATTCTACCCTTTCGCGCGCGATTGTATTGCTACGTTTAATTTTATTTTGTAACTGAATTACCCCATAAACCAAGGCCTCTGGAGACGGAGGACACCCCGGCACGTATATATCCACCGGTATTATACGATCACAACCACGAACCACAGAATATGAATAGTGATAGTAGCCACCACCATTTGCGCATGATCCCATGCTAATTACCCACTTTGGATCCGCCATTTGATCATAAACGCGTCGTAACGCAGGCGCCATTTTATTAACCAATGTACCAGCAACAATCATCACGTCGGATTGGCGTGGACTGGGCCTATACATCACACCGAAGCGATCTAAATCGTAACGCGAAGCACTAGCATGCATCATTTCTACAGCGCAACATGCCAAACCAAACGAAACTGGCCACATTGAACCTGAGCGTGCCCAATTAACCAGACTATCTAGCGTAGTGGTAACAAATCCTTGTTCAAATACTTCATCTATTCCCACTCCAGTGCCCCTTTGCGCCACTCATATATAAATCCCACAGTTAACACGGCTAGAAACACCATGACAGCGATCAAAGCTGGCATGCCAACTTGTTTGTTAACTACCGCCCAAGGAAACAGAAATGCTATTTCTAGATCAAATATGATAAACAAAATAGCCACAAGATAGTATCGAACATCGAACTTTATACGCGCGTTCGACGATGCTGGAAATCCACACTCGTACTCCGCAAGTTTTACTTTTGATGGCTTGCTCTTGCCAAACAGCAAACCTAAGGATAGAAGCACAACACCGAGCATCAGTGCCATAACTATAAACATGAAAATTGGATAATAGTGCTGCCACATGCCGCTGACCTTTTACCAAAAGTGCGTTGCAAAAAGTATAGATCACTAAGCGCCAGGTAAGCTACTAGCTCATTGCAGAGTAGGATTTAAGCATTATGTTGAACAACTTAATTTTTCCATGCTGCAGACTTGCAAAATATGTTGTATTTAGTTATATGTCCTGTATAAAACTAAATCCATAATTTTAACGGATAAATCGTCATGCCATCATTAGTACTGTATGAAAACCCTAACGACCCAGCGGTTCCTATGGTGATGGTATTAAATGACATGGTACTAAGTGACAATAGCGATTTTTCACCGCCTCCAACTGGCTTCAGTTATGAATATATTCCTGCGTATAAATTGTCGGCACGTGATCCCGATATGTTTTTTGTTTTGGAAACCGGACCTGGACCGTATTTTGAGCAACGCGTTTTGCGCACCAAAAATCCCTATGGTTTTGACTCGGTGGTTAAAAATAGCCAAGTTGAGCAGGCAAATAGATTAACCAAAAAAAATAATGAAGTCATATCTATAGACAATGTAGACGCTCCATTTGTTACACAATTAGAGCTAGTGTTTGATTTCTATCCAGCGCATAGTGCATTTAAAGTTACCGTACTATACATAACAGATCAGGATCAACTGCAACTAGCAAATGATACCTGGAATAAAGTAGCCGTTATGAAAACCAACATAGCGATGTTGCATGAGCATATGTTGCAACAACGAATTTACGCAGAAGCAACTCTTATTGCAAATCAAATTGTTAGTATTAATATGGCAAATTTCTATGCTTTTTTAGAGCAACAACAGGCAGCAACCAACAACCAACCGAAAAACACCACTCTTCACGCTAGACAGGCACCAAGCAAGCATCTCAAATCCAAAACAGTTACACAACCACCTCCTTCTTGGAACAATCCACCAAAACGTCGCAGCAGCTATAAAGTAACTGGTTCTACACCTATAGAGACAGCCAACCTTGTTGTTAAGCCAATATTCAAACGCGGAAATTTGCCAACACCGACTGTCGCTCCTGCTGCACCTATAATGCTTTCGAGCAACGCGATACAGATCCAAAACAGTGCTAGCAGTGCACAACTCGACGCTGCAAATTTAGAAAAAGCATTCACTATTAATTTAATTAATGCACTATTGGCTTCTTTAGAGCCTACAGCGCAAGACACCCCTCTTAATGAGCGAGCTTTGAATGCTTTACTTGAAAATATAATTGCAATTTATAATTCAAATCCCAGCGCAAACAAAGATAAGCATGCTTTGCAGAATATATGTAGGCTGTTAGCCATGCATATATTGCCTGTAGACATATGCTTGTTGGGAAGTAAATCTCTACAAGAATTAACTAAAGCAGGCAAGATAGATCAAAATATATCTGGCATGCTACTGAACGCTTTGCTGGCTCAAGTTGCCACGCAGCTTGATGTGCTTAAAGAGAGCAGTAACGAAGATAAGGCTGCACTATTAAGCATCCTAGATGTTGGTGGACTTGGCGACTACATATTTGCCGAGTGTTACGATAATTATTTGCCGATCGTAAATGAGCTTTTTGCCACGTTGCTACCTAAACAGCAACCTGAACAAACTATAATGTCCACGCAAGATGTGGAGCCACCTGCAGCCTTGTCGACCAGACCAACGCCAATTAGGAAAAAGACCCATATTGTTAAAAAAAGCAAAGAAATACCACTAGAGCAGGCATTAAGAGAACTTGGCATTAAGGCGAAGGCTGCGACTACAGCTGAGATCTATCAACAAGCAGTGCAAAATATCGATAGCAAAAATCCCGATTCCGCGCTAACAAAGTTACAAAGCATAGAGAAAGCTATTACCCGTGACGAAACATTAGTATTGCTGCAATATGTAATTGAAAAAGCACTTGACGTTAAAGATACGAAAAAATTACTGCAGTTCTTAACTGAAAAAGCCGGCAACAAATTATTAACAAAAGATAAACATGGCGATAATATTTTTGATTTATGTATAAAACATTATTTCAAATATTCTACAGCAAATCACGAAAACGTTGCAGCTATACTCGAAATCTTAGACCCACAGGTGACTCAACATATTGCACTGCGCAATGATAAAAATGAGGTAGACCTCCGGGATGCTATTTATTTTTTTAAAAATGCAACCGGGAGCAATTTCTTAATTGATCTATTTGAAAAGCTCTGGGACCAGCCAACATT
>DATIHV010000255.1:0-1507 GCA_035480295.1 Gammaproteobacteria bacterium | reverse complement strand
AAGATTTCACGTTGCTGCGCCATTTCTTCAGGTTTTTTCTTCCCCATCGCGCGGCGCAGTAAATCCGCGGCACCTAAAGTATATCCAGCCAAAACCTGCGCAATTTGCATTACCTGCTCTTGGTATAAAATTACGCCATATGTGGCTTTTAGAATTGGCTCTAGATCTGGATGTGGATATTCAATTGCGGCTCTACCGCGTTTGCGATTGATGAAGTCATCAACCATTCCCGATTGTAAAGGACCTGGTCTAAATAAAGCCACTAACGCAATAATATCTTCAAAACAATCCGGTTGCAGACGACGGATCAGATCTTTCATGCCGCGCGATTCCAGCTGGAATACTGCCGAAGTATTGGTATCACATAACAATGCAAATGTTGCTGGATCATTTAGCGGAATTAAATTTATATCTAGCGCCGCATCTTCTGGTTTAATGCAACGTTGCTTTATAGTTTGAATTGCCCAATCTATAACAGTAAGCGTACGCAAACCTAAAAAGTCAAACTTTACTAACCCGATCGTTTCAACATCATCCTTATCAAACTGCGTTATAGTATGTGTTTCTTTTGGTTCACAATATAACGGTGTGAAATTCGTGAGTTCTGATGGTGCAATAACTACACCACCCGCATGTTTGCCTACATTGCGCGTGATCCCTTCTAATTTTTTGGCTAGATCAATTAAGGTTTTAACATCATCTTCTTGTTTGTAACGGTTGCTAAGCAGCTCTTCTTGCTCTAGCGCTTTGTCCAAAGTAATTCCCAACTCTAAAGGGATTAACTTGGCAATTTGATCTACAAACCCATATGGAAAACCTAATACGCGGCCTACATCACGGATCACAGCTTTAGCGGCCATGGTACCGTAA
Source organism: Gammaproteobacteria bacterium (assembly GCA_035480295.1). Lineage (GTDB taxonomy): Bacteria > Pseudomonadota > Gammaproteobacteria > UBA6186 > Azoamicaceae > JAGVLG01. The sequence goes on along the minus strand of DATIHV010000255.1, from coordinate 637 downwards.
GTAATAATTTGCGATACCGAGTCGCGACCATATGTATTGGCTACATATTCTATAACGCGATCGCGCCCTTCCATGCAAAAGTCTATATCAAAGTCTGGCATGGAAACCCGCTCTGGATTCAAAAAGCGTTCAAACAGCAAATCGTACTGTAGCGGATCAAGGTTAGTAATATACAAAGCGTACGCTACCAATGATCCAGCGCCTGAACCTCTACCTGGTCCAACGGGAACGCCATTATTGAAAGCCCACGCAATAAAATCTGCCACAATCAAAAAGTAACTTGCAAAGCCCATATTGTTGATAACTTGCAATTCAATTTCTAAGCGTTGTGTGTATTGTTCCTCCGCAGCCGCATCTTTATATTGGGGAAATCGTTTCGCAAGCCCCGCACGTGCGGCATTGCTTAAATATTGATCGGGGGTAGAATCAGCCGGCACCGGAAATTTTGGTAAATGCACTACGCTTAAATCTAAGACTAAATTACAGCGCTGTGCAATTTGTACTGTATTGATTATCGATTCTGGTATATCCGCAAACAATTGTTGCATTTCTTGTGGGCTGCGCAAATATTGTTGCTTAGTATGCTGCCGCACTCGCGTTTGATCATCCAGAGTTTGCCCTTCGTGAATACAAACGC
>DATIHV010000254.1:0-6254 GCA_035480295.1 Gammaproteobacteria bacterium | reverse complement strand
ATAATGGTGCCAACGTTAATCTTAGCACTCTCACTAAACAAAATACCTGCTTGGTTAATAAGGTAAATCTTACCCGTAGCACTTAACGCACCTTGAATCTGCGACATACCGTTAACAGCATCAATTCTGTTAAGACACACGCCGTTGAGTGGTTGTTGGAAGTGCACACCCTCTTGTGCGGCAATATTGAAACTATTCCAATCCAGAATTGCTTTATCGGTCTGTTGGTTGATTTGTAGGGAACTTAATTCACTGCTAATGCTCTGACTGATGCTTACATCACCATTAACTACTTGATCAAGCATCGGCAACGCCAGCACTTCAGTGCCAACACACATACACGCCAGTAATGTTATGTTTGTTATAAACTTAAATACGTTTGATTTAGTGAACGATGGTGCAGGCGCGTAATTTTGCATTTTGATCAACCCAGTCCATGGTTAGTTTCCCCAAAATACATCTTACAACAGAGATAAAAAAATATACAAGCATATACACAATTAAATTAGAATGTTATTTAACTGTGCAATTGCAAAACAAGTGAATGTTTTTATTTAACGGTATCCCTGCAAGCTAGACTTGCAGGGGAAGTATGCCGCGTTAATTCGAGGCTGAGGCGTTAGAGCCTACCGCACCAAACACTGGCTTACCTATAATGTACTCGCCATTTTCACCTTTGGTAGCAGTAACATCAACCTTTGCAGTCGCATCAGGGAAGTTCACAGTACCTTTGCTGGAAATTTCCACATAGCCACCATCTCCTCCTTCAGCACCACCCTTAGCAGTAGCAGTACCTAAAAAGTCTGTTTCTTTAAGAGATGCTGCAATTATTAGTCCGCCGTAACCATCTGTTATCGCATCCGCATTTAACTTGGCATTAGGACCAACATAGATTTTGCTGGTTGTAGGGATTTTCATATTTTCAATTTGCATATTGATAATATTACCTACTTGAATGTATCCACCTTCAGTCTCGCTTGCAGCGGTAACAACAGCAGAGCCATCTATAACTATTTCATCGCCCATCGCAATTACATAACCACCCAGCGCACCTTTTTCACTACCGGAAACATCAAGCGTTCCCGTAACTTTTACGACGCCAGGTTCATCAGCAACTAAAGCAATCAATCCATCTTCACTTAGTGTAGATTTAGCACGTATTTCGCCTGACATATTGATCAGATTATCAAACACATCTTGCACTGACTTGCTTGTTAAATAAACCTCACCGCCGTCATTAATAATTTGGCCAGAAACGCTGAGGCCATCGGATAATGCAGTGCCTTTTTCATCTACACCCGCAGCTGTAGCAGGGGTATCGAAGGCATAATTGACTACGCCATCACCATAAAAATCAAAGCTAAACTTTTCGCCAGATTTTAAAAACACTTGTGCAGCATTTGCTTTGATAAGGCCATCATTCGCAACACCAGAGCCTAACAATGCTGCTACACCTTGATCCGCAACTGTGATAGTACCACGATTGATCACTGCACCAGCTGTAGCGCCCGGTTGATCAAAAATTGCTTTGTTATTAAAAAAGTTTTCGTTCGCAATATCTGAAGCGGATGCAATAATACCGCCAACATTTACTTGCGCGGTTTCGGAAAATAAAATACCGGCCTGATTAATTAAAAACACGCGTCCAGTTGCGCTTAAGCTACCATCAATTTGCGACATGCCATTTGCTGCATCAACTCTATTAAGGCAAATACCATTAGTTGGCTGCTGGAAATGTACACTTTCCTGTGCAGCAATATTAAAAGTGTTCCAGTTGACAATCGCTTTATCCGATGCTTGATTGATCTGCAGCTTGCTAGCTTCAGTAGTAATGTTGACGTCACCGTTTGCTATTTGATTTACATCAGGTAATGCATATACTTGTGCACTACAGAATAAAGTTATGAAAAGAGCTTTGAGGCGGACATTAGATATTTTGTACTGCATGATTTACATCCATTTAACGAGGTGTTTACATGATACAGAAATTGTTGGTGCGGTTTCAATAGATATTTCGTTACATAATATATGCGCGTTATTTAGATGAACAACAGAAGACAGTTGCACGATTATGTACGCATTGCTGCAATAATCTGTAGGAACTCTAACATCTTGCCAGGATCTTGCTTATCTTCTATGCACCAACAAATTGCCATCACCGTGTGCATATACGTCCAATCAAGGATCACTTTAGGCTCTAACCCAAAATGCTGCGCTATGGTTTGCATGCGTGCAGTTAAAAGTGCGCGCAAATCAGCCACCTGTAAGAGTTTAGCGAGCGGTTCGCGCAATAAGCAGCCGATTTTGTCGTAAGTTGCATTACCGATCACGCCTTTAGGATCAATTACTGCCCACGAATCAGCGTTAGAAAGTATATTGTCAAAATGCAAATCACCGTGCAAAAGCACATCATGCGACGTATCTTTTAACAATGTATCTCTTAATGATCTAGCAGTGCTTAAATATTGCTGCGGCAAATCCCAATCTTGATCTAACACTTGCAACAAATGCGCAAGCGTTGGAAACTTATTATTTGCTGGAATCGGTGCCTGATGTAAGCGATCAATAACATTACACGCTATCTTCAGCGCTGTGGAATCTTGAGCAGGAATTAAAGTAGTTAATGTTTTGCCAGGAATTAATCGCTCGAGTAGCATGGCACTGTGCTCTAAATCTGTAGCTAATAACTCCACCATCCCATATCCTTGAAAGGCAGATAAAGCTGCGACTTCGTTTTTTACGCTTGCCTGATCAATGCCAATTTTTAAAATTACAGGTCTATTATTTTGCAAACCGTCCAAAACATAATTAAATGAAAGATTGTCATGCTCTTTAAGATCGCGCAAATTCCACGCAGCACTAAGATTTGCAGTGATCTCCGGCAAACTAGCGAGCCATGTTTTGCCCTGCTCGCCGTACATGTTAATCATGTTTTCAAGGAATTTCACATGTAACCTCAACCTTTTGCTCAAGCAGATGTACATGCTTCAATACCGTCTGTGCAGCCTCTAGCAAATCATTTAACAGGCGATTATCAATATCAAGATATCCCTCATACTCTGCTAGGTTACGACAATCATGGCATTTAGACAAAACTCTCCAAACATCAGGGCCAACTCCTATCGTATGTGGTAGCACCTGAAAAACCACATATCTATTTCCAGCCCGATACCCGTGCCAACGCAAAGCCGCAAGTGATAATGAATGCGCTGCGTTGTATGCGAGGTCAAAACGACTTTCTATAGCGAGTGCTATGTTCATAGCATCGTTTAAGCGCGATCGGCCTGACCGCAATAGCCCTGTGAATTCTAACTGATCCATGGGCTCAATTTTTAACTGACCTGTTTTTACTAAATTATCCAAGTTTAATAAGCTCATCCTCGTTTCCTAGTAAAAATATTTTTGGTTGTTTAATCGTTTGCATCACAAAATTGTTACTTGCTTTTATTTTTTGTTTCCAGTCGGATGCCGAATAAAAAGTGGGGTTAATTGATCGTCCCAGCTGGGCTTCAGCCTTCTGTAACAGGTTAAAAAGATCAGCATATGTTAGGGTATCACTTATTAACATTAAATCAATATCACTATTAACTGTATCTTCTTGTTTAGCAATGGAGCCGTAAATGAATGCAATATCAATCTGCGAAGCCACTGCCGCAAGCTCTTCGCGTAAGACATCGGCCAATCCAAAAGTTTTTAAAACTATACCACGTAATTCTGAAAACAACGGTGACATCCGATTAGCGCCGTAATGTTTCTGATTCCCACAAGCCTTTACAGTTATCAATCCAGCGCCGCTAAGTGCTGCAAGCTCCCGTTGGACAGCCCCAGTTCCAGAGTGCGTTAATCGAATAATCTCATTTGTGTGAAAGTTACGATCTGGTTGCCCATAGAGAACCGCAAGCACATGCTGACGTGCTTTGGAAAAGAGGACATTTGAAAGGTTATATTTAATCGTACCCATAATGGGTATTATAATACCCAATTTGGGTATGTTCAAGAGCTTTCATATAAGAATTAGTGCAATACCACTGAATCTTAAGGAACCAAATGCACTTATTATTATCAAACCAATGTATACGACAATTATCATAAGGTATGTTTATGTCTTCAAGCAGCGGTGGTCCTACAAATTATGGCTCTTCATCATCAGGACATGATGAGGAACAACTACTGATCAATTTTGCAGAGTTCGGAAATCCACCTCCAAATTGGAATTCGCTTAACTTACAGCAAAAAGTAGAGTATGCGAAGCAACATAAAATAATTTCACCTAAAGATCGTAGATATGTACTGGCAGCACTGAGAGAAGAAAAACTAGCACTTAATGCTAGAGCCGAGCAAGACGCAGAAAGACTACAGCGTGAAGCTGAAGCGCAAGCTGAAGCAATCGAACAAGCATTGCAGGCCGGAAATACAAAATTGGCAGAAGAATTGGCGAAAGAATATGAATTCTTTCCAGGAAGACCAGCCGCTGACATACTCCGTCAAACTGCCGAAGAAGCGGAAGCAATTCGTGAAGAAGATCGCTACCAATATCTCAAAAGTATAAATGCACAGCCGCAGCCAACGCCGCCGCTTCCAGCATACGCACCAAGCACAACAGACAATACAGTAAAAAGACATAAATCTTCTAGTATTCAACCACCAGCTGCTACAACTACTACAACCACAGACACTAGTCCAATGTCCGCAGCGATACAAAGACAAATTGCAGAAAACCAACAACACGCTCAACGGTTAGCACAACCTGCAAATGCAAAACAAAATCGCCGTAAACAAAGCCCAATCACTACTACTACCACTACATCAACTGCACCTAGCCCAATGACCATAGCATTGCAGCAACAACTTAAAGCAGACGAAGAACTCGCACGAAGATTACATGACGAGGACAGACGCTTGCGTAACAAAACGCAACGGATACAACCAATAATGAATGAAGCTGCCGGCAGAGGCAGTTACTATCCGCAAGCAACAACATCATCATCTGCTTCTGCAGCGGCACAATCAGAGTCTATAAAAGTCGGTGATTATCTTGAAATTGATTGGGATCATGTTCCATACCACGGTACAGTGTTGCGCATTGACCCACATCCACGCAAACCGCACAAAGAAATCATGCTCGTGTATTATGATGAAGATCAATCGTGGGCGGAACATGATCTACCAATGAGGCGTTCTACCTGGAGACCAAGTGCAGTACCGCTACGAATGATTGGCACTACTGAACAACTTGAAGATACTGTTGAGAAAAACCCAGGACTGTACACGGTTACCTACACAGCGCATGGTAATACTGTGACTTTTGAACCAGCACCACCATTGACTAGCAATAGTAGCACCCCTGGGTCTGATGGCGGAATGAGCAGATGATGATCGCCAATAGTTTCTATTTATATTATCTATACAACTTTGGAACGTTGTGAAAAAATCAAGACGTGGAGTCGCTTATTACTGTATATGCTTGATCCTTGCTTATTATTTCAATTTAGCCGGGCTAAAATTAAAAATTACTTTTACATTATGAAGTTAGAAGCCACTACCCGCATCCATGCCTGGGACTGACCATGTGGTAACACAAGTAGAGATAATCGTACCACTCAAGATAAATTTTGTTGCCAATCTTGTTACTACACCGAACATGCAGATATAAATGCTGCATTAAATATATTAGCGGCCGGGCAGGCCGTCATGGCTTGTGGAGCAAGTGCGTAGTTCTTCTAGCGCAATCAACGAGGAACAAGCGCGGCGACGAAGCAAGAACCTACCAAGAGTTATACTCGCGGGAATCTTCGGCATTTATGCCGGAGTGGATGTCAAAGCCTAGGTGTGGCCATTAACGAAACTGCGCCCCCAACGGCATAACTAGTAACAGCCGCTCTAGCTAATGCCTGTCCTTGTTGTTGTCCGTATTGGTTCCGCTCACGAAACTTAAAGAATAAATACGCGGCTGGGAAAGTAACGGCGGCAGATAAAGCTCCAACGTCTGTATTTGCATTTAAAATTTCGCTAGACCGCGCTAATGCAACTACACCAGCAGCAGCGACACTGATACCAGCCGCTTTGGCTAAATCTTTCACGTCGCTTTGATTGTCATCATCAGGAAGATGCCGTAAATACGAAAAAGCAGCCGGTAATGTGGCAACCGCAGCTAATGCCGCAGCGCCAAAAGCTGTATTTGATATCTTACTGTCAGTAACATAATTCCAAGCAACTGCGGTTGCAGTACCAATTCCTACAGCTGGGGCAAGTGT
>DATIHV010000253.1:0-2844 GCA_035480295.1 Gammaproteobacteria bacterium | reverse complement strand
CTACCAATGGTTGTTGCCGCCACTCCCTTTACAGTTGGAACTGACAGCTGTTCATCCTGATCTCTGTCACGATGTTCGTTCTGTGCATTGGCATGATCGGCGATGCTTATAAGAGCGCCGAGTGCAAACCCAACTCCGGCAGCCATATAGGCCATAAATACCGATGCGGATGGAGGAAGTTCATTTTGATTTGCTTCGTTATGCACGTTGTTCTCCGTTTAGACATAGCACTGGATACTAAGCTACAGTAGCTGGTAGATCAAGTACATGCTACTCGGCAACAAAGCCAGCAGGTTTAGCGCTGCCGTGGCCAAATAAGAAGGCTTCCATTTCCTTGGCTAAGAACTGGCGGGCTTTAGGGTCGGCGAGGGATAGGCGATTTTCGTTAATCAATAAAGTTTGATGACTTAACCATTGTTGCCATGCTTCTTGGCAAATGTTGGTGTAAATTTTTGTGCCTAAGTCACCTGGAAATGGTGGGGCGGATAAGCCTACTGCTTCTTTTTGTAATTTTTGGCAAAACATAATCCGTACATGCTACTTACTTGCTGAGGCTTTGTAAACTAGCTAGAAATAAATCGGTAGCGGTTTTATCGGTTTTAGTGTTCGGGGGGGTGACGGAAACCATTTTCGCTACAGCTTTGGCCTGCAGATCGGTCTGGGCAGTCTTTAATACGGTAGTGACATATCCCTGCACATCTGGACCGAATACAGGCTTATCCAAAGTACCGGTAATAGTCATAGCTAATGGTGTTTGCCTCATGTAGTTTGCTAATACTTTCACATCTGATTCTATATCTTTGCGATTTATAATTGTTGTATTAAAATTGACCACTTGATCGGTTAAGGTAAAGCTACCACTACCTTTTAATTCAATCGCGTTATTCGAAAACGTGAGGCTAGATTTGCTGCTCACGCCTTGATTGAAATCAGCAACAAGTTCTAGGTGATCAAATTTAGTACTTGGCTGTTCAGATTGAGTTGAAATCCAATTGCTAGAACGTTTAACTGCTAGTACGCTCATGTTAGCTGCTGCAGAGGTAGATAGTTCATTGAAAATATCAGTTACAGTTTGCGTTGTGAATTTCATAAGTCCGGTAGCATCTACGCCATCAAATGTCCCGTTATTGGCAAAAATTTGCATGGTGCCTGTTACTGTTTGTTTGAGCATGCTTAAATCGCTACCGGATGCTTGCAGTGATGCTTTAACACTTGCAGTACCGTGGATCATATTCTTTTCATGAATTAACTTTAACCATGGCTCTAAGTCAATTTTATCGGCTTGCTCGGTAATTTTAAATGTTGGTTGTTGTTGTGTTACATCAATGCTAAGTGCCATATCATGCGTGCCGCCGTATGCATTAATTATTACCGGTGTGAATTGCATGACACCGTTTTGCGCATTAACTTGCAGTTGCAATTGTTCAATCTGCAACAGATTTGCATAAGTTACTTGCGTGCCGGCAAATGTACCTTTAACAACTAAGTCTTTGATAATATCAGCGGGAACAGTTTTCATCGTGTGGATGCTTGGAAAAATCGCGCTGCCGAGCATGCTTAGCGGAGCAAAGTCGATGTTGTCTGCAGTTAAGCTAAATTCGGCATGATAAGGAGCAACTAGGCTTAGCTTTACATCGCCATGCAGAGTGCCCTTGTCAATTTGTAAATTGAATTTTTTTAGATCCAGAATTTGATCTTTGGTCGTGTATGAATATGAGGTTTGCATTTGCATGCTATGTGCAACTTGCATAACGCTATTGGCAAAGTATGGATCAAGTTTCTTTAACAATCCGCCAACATCGGCTGGTGCTACAGAAATGTCGCCAGAGAAAATTGGATCGGTATCAAATTGTTCTATCGTGGTTTTTCCAGCGATATTAGTATCATTCCAGGTCAGATTTACTGGGTCAAGCGCAAGCATATGTTTATCTGTATCAAACGCAACGGTCGTGTCTATTGTGTATTTAGAATTTTTATCAAGATTGATCAGTTCTGCGCTCATAGTTAAAGGTGGAAATTTCTGATTTGAGTTGAGCATAATGTTGTCCCCTTTTAGAGAAGCATTTTGCAACAACCAGTTGGATTTATCGCCAGGGTTTTGTATCGCAATAGATCCATTTTTAAGTTCAAATCTGTCAATTGTACAAGGCTGTGCTTTGCCTGAAGGGGCTTTAAGCATATCTTTGATTGCATTCCAATTTGCTATCACGTTATTCAACGTCAGGTTGTCGACGTCCGGTTTCTTTTGCAATACAGATAATATATCAACGGTCATCGTAACTTCTTTGATTTGTAAGGCCGGGTTTTTATCATCTGGAGCTTTGGCAAGAACAACATCTTCAAGAGTAATGACGGTTTTAGGTCTTAGAGTCCATTTCAGCGGACCATTTATTTGAAATGGCAATCCGGTATAAGTGAGTAATGCTTGAGTAATTTGCGGTTTAAAATGATTGGCACCAACGAGCAATATATAACCGGCTACTGCGATAATACCTAAAATTATTACCAGCACAATCAGCTTGAATATTTTGCCTAGCATCTCGCCCATATGGCCCACCCATTTTTATATTTCTAATTTATTCTTTTATATATATTAATTTTATATCTAATACGCCTGTTTGCAAGGTAATTGGCTTGCGTGATATACTCCGTGTCATTTAACATCCAAATATGAACCCAAATATTGGTTCAACTTGAATATGATTGAACGTAGTACATTACATTTGGGCGCACATAAGCCAATCCGTAGCTTCGTAGAACGTCAGGGGCGAATTGCACCTGCGCATAGGGTCCTAATTGATGACTTATGGCCAAAGTATAGCCTGCCATTAACCGCAAGTCAGT
>DATIHV010000252.1:0-5510 GCA_035480295.1 Gammaproteobacteria bacterium | reverse complement strand
ACAATTGGATTGGGTAATAAGGAATTTTTTGTAGCTTCGGATGCGATGGCGTTACATAAAGTTGCTCATGAATTCATTTATTTAGAAGAAGGCGATATATCTGAGCTAACGCTTGAGCAGCTAAACATTTATGACAAAAATGGTACTAACGTAACACGCATTGTGCATAGTCGTCCGCTACATTACGAAGCTGCGGATAAAGGCAGTTATCGACATTTTATGCAAAAAGAAATTTTTGCACAGACCGAAGCAATTAGTGATACGTTAAGCGGCAGATTGCATAAAGGCGCAATATTAGAGCAAGCTTTTGGCGTTGAAGCTGCAGCAATCTTTGCCCAAACCAAACACGTAAGTCTAGTAGCGTGCGGTTCGAGTTATCACGCATGTCTGGTGGCGCGTTATTGGTTAGAATCTATAGCAGGCATTGCCTGCAGCGTAGAAATTGCCAGCGAGTTTAGATATCGTAAACGCGTAATTAATCCGAGTACATTATTTGTGGCTATTTCACAATCAGGTGAAACGGCGGATACGCTGGCTGCATTAGCAGATATTAAAAATGATACTACAGGATCTTATGTCGGCACGCTGGCGATATGCAATGTGCCGGAAAGTACATTAGTACGCAGCGTGGATTTAATTATGTTAACTCATGCAGGCCCGGAGATAGGTGTGGCCTCGACCAAAGCGTTTATTACGCAATTAGTCTCGTTGTTCATGTTAACCATAGTGCTGGGGCAACATAATAAATTGCGCAGCGATCAAGTAGCCGAATTAGTAGCGCAATTGATGCATTTGCCACAAGTTATTGATCAATACTTGAAACTGGATGTTAAATTGAAGGCATTGGCGCAAAATTTCGCCAATAACAAACACAGTTTATTCTTGGGTCGCGGTATTATGTATCCAATTGCTCTGGAAGGGGCATTAAAATTAAAAGAAATATCTTACATATACGCAGAAGGTTATCCTGCTGGCGAGCTAAAACATGGGCCCTTGGCGTTAGTTGATAAGGATATGCCGGTAGTTGTTTTGGCGCCGAATGATAATCTTTTGGCGAAATTGAAATCTAATATTCAAGAAGTAGATTCACGTGGCGGCAAGTTAATTGTAATTACTACCAAAACCACGCAAATCGAGCCGTCCGATAATATTATAGTGTTTGAGGTTCCTGAAGTTGTTAACAATTTAGCACCGATTGCATTTGTAGTGCCGTTGCAACTATTGGCTTATCATGTTGCGGTGCTAAAAGGCACCGATGTTGATCAGCCGCGCAACCTTGCCAAGTCAGTAACTGTAGAGTAACAAAAGAGAAAAAATATGTGTGGACGATTTTGTTTGTACTCAGAGCCTACTGAGATATTTGCGCATTTTTCTGTGACGCAAAATGCAGTGTTGACCCCGCGTTATAATATTGCCCCTACACAAGTAATCCCGGTAGTTCGTAGCATAGGCACTTTGGATTTCTTAACCTGGGGATTGCGTCCTGTTTGGCTCAAGGAAGGACAAAATGCATTTATCAATGCGCGCCTAGAAACATTGAACGAAAAACCCGCGTTTAAGCATGCCTTTAAAACAAAACGTTGTTTAATTCCTGCGAACGGCTACTATGAATGGAAACAAGTCGGCACCGTCAAACAGCCATATTTGTTTTCTTTGCCACAAAATAAAATCTTTGCATTTGCTGGTCTATGGGATGGAGATACTTGTGCGCTTATAACAACAACCGCACAACCAGATTTAGCAGTAATTCACCACCGGATGCCGCTAATAATCGATCCGCAGTTCTACGCGTTGTGGTTGGATCCTAAAACTTCAGTTGCTAATTTACAAGCAACAATTCAACAAAAACCTTATCATTTCACTGCTAGCCCAGTATCTACTAAAGTTAACAATCCTAGGCATGATTTTCTGGAATGCACTAAGGCATTGCAGTAGGCGCACTCAATCAGCGATTTTCCCACAGCACCTAATAAAATCTTGCATTTGTGAAATTCTCTTGGCATAATCCCTGACGATATTACATTAAAACTTATAACGGAGTGTATAATGACTGCTAAACAAGCAAAATCACGTGCAGTAAAAAAATCTACTGATAAAGTACAAGTAAACGTGAAAGTTAAGAAGGAAAAAACCAAGAAGGAAAGCGTTAAAAAGGAAAAAGTTGTAGCAAAAACATCACTGCAAAAAGATAAGCAAACTCGAATTGAAATTTTGCAAGCTTTGGCTGAACAAACTAATTTAACTAGAGTACAAGTAGAGTCATTATTTGATGCAATGAATAAGGTTATTGCTGGTCACATGAAAAAGCGTGGTTCTGGTGAATTCACGATTCCTAAAACAGGCATAAAATTACGTCGCATTAAAAAGAAAGCCACTAAAGCAAGACGCATGGTTAGCCCGTTAACTGGGCAAGAAGTGGTTATTCCATCCAAGCCAGCGCGTTACGCGGTTAAATTGACAGCTCTTAAAACTTTAAAAGAGATGATTGAGCAGTAGAACACTATTATAATAAGTAGAGAGACCTTCAATTTCCTATGCACTTGGCTAGAAGATTGAAGGTCAAAGCCTTTGGACAAAGCGAAAGGGACTTATTGCATGGCTGACGGTTCATTTAGTGAATATGTTGATGGTTTTACATCAGATCATACCTATCAAACTGCTACTGCAGTGTCATATGCCAAGGATGGAACAAGTTTATCTTTAAGTGGCATGACATGGAATTTACTCAACAAAGCTCATTCCAAAACAGGCGAACACACGCATACGAATAATCCGTTTGATGTAGATGAACACGATCAATCTTATACTCTTCGTAAAGGCAATCAACTTAGATTCTTATGGCATCAGATTAAATCTGACACTTTAGATTTTATTGCGCTACAAGAGGTCGATTTATTCACGCATGATCCATTACCAGCATATGTGAAGGATTTTTTAGAAAAAATTCGTGCCAAGGGTTGGTTTACTGTACATAGTGACAAGTCTGACGATGTACGCATTCCGCTAATTACCTTGTACAACACTAAAAAGTTAAGGTTTATTAGTAAAAGATCCATATTGCCAATGGCGGTCGGTGGCAGAAAATGTGGTTTAGAAGCAACCTTTGCATACTTAGGCTCGACGGCGGAAGTGTGCATTACTAACGTACATTTGGATTTTGACACTGATCACCGCACTGCAATCTTAGAATATCAACAACAGCAAATAGCTGCAGGCAAGTTTACAGTTATCGCTGGTGACGCAAATTATTCCCCTGATAGAGAGCACTATAGTTTGGTCGGCGATTTAGATATGCCCACCAACATTTCCCGCCCGATTGGAGAGCAAGTATCAGCTGATGATGGGGGCAGACATCTGTGGCGTCTAGATGGTTTTATGGCAGGCCCGGCAAATGCCAACGCGCGGGTGGAAATTACAGAGGGACCGGGAGCATATTTTAAGTGGATCCCTGCCAATCTATTAGTCAAAACTATTAAAGGTGGTGGCAAGCAGGGCAAATACGCCTGCCGCACCTATGATCCAAAACGTGACCATACGGGGCATATGACCCACATTTCTTTACCAGGATTACCCTGGATTCGCGACAAATACAAGCATCTATTGGTTGGACAGGCTTGATTTTTTCTTACGTTACTATATCATTCTAGCTCTATGAAATAATTCTAACTGAGGATAATAATAATGAATAAGAAGTTAGTCAGTTCACTATTAATGATGACATTGTTAACTGGATGTGCAACCGGCGGCGGCAACCAATTGGGTGGCTCTATGCTCGGTGGTGCAACTGGTGCATTACTTGGTAGCCAATTTGGTAAAGGTAAAGGCCAATTAGTAGCTGTAGGCTTAGGTACTTTAGCCGGTGCTATGGCAGGTGGTGCGGTTGGTAAGTCTATGGACGATAACGCACGTCGCTAAATAATTCGCTGATGCGCGCTGTAATAAAATAGGTTAATCTATGCGCTATGGAAATTTCACAGCAAATAGGGCTATTAAATAGCGCGCAACAGTTAGCGGTTACCGCGGAGTTGGGCAACTTGTTGGTCTTAGCAGGTGCCGGCAGCGGAAAGACTAGAGTATTAATTAATCGTGTTGCTTGGTTAATTACAAAAGCACACGCATCCCCCCACAGTATTTTAGCCGTAACTTTCACTAATAAAGCCGCCGCAGAAATGCGCTCGCGTTTAATTAGCATGTTAGGACAAGATATACGGCATATTTGGGTGGGAACATTTCATGGTTTGGCGCATAAAATGTTAAGACAACATTGGCGTGCGGCAAATTTACCAGAAAATTTTCAAGTTATGGATTCTGATGATCAATTACGATTGATCAAACGTATATTTAAAAAATTAAATTTAGATGAAGATCGCTGGGAACCTAAAAAAGCCCAGGGATTTATTAATCGTAAAAAAGATGAAGCAAAATATGCGCGTCAACTAGGCATGGCGGAAAGTGCATATGAACAAGTGATGGGTGAAGTATATGTGCATTATGAGCAAGCATGCCAAGAATATGGTGTATTAGATTTTGCTGATTTGTTGTTACGCTCTTATACATTACTTGCTACTAATCCGGAAATTTTAAGCTACTACAATACAAAATTTGATCACTTCTTGGTAGATGAGTTCCAAGATACTAATACCATTCAATACATGTGGTTAAATATTTTGGCGCGCCATGCAGCATCGGTAACAGTAGTTGGTGACGATGATCAATAAATCTATGGCTGGCGCGGTGCTCGTATTGAAAATATTCATCGCTTTGAACAAGATTACCCGCAAACTAAAGTTGTGCGTTTAGAGCAAAATTATCGATCTACTAGCACGATTTTAGCAGCTGCAAATGCGTTAATTGATCATAATAATGGCCGCATGGGTAAAACATTGAGGACACAAGGTGAAAAAGGCGATCCGATTATTTTATATGCGGCGCTGAATGAAGAAGATGAAGCTTTATATGTAGCGCGTAAGATTCAAAACTACAGTAATCAGGGTAGGAATTTACGCGATATCGGAGTGTTATATCGCTCTAACGCGCAATCGCGTGTGTTAGAAGAAGCGTTAGTACGTTTGGGGGTGCCGTATACTATTTATGGCGGGTTAAGATTCTTCGAACGAGCAGAAATTAAAGATGCGTTAGCATATATTAAGCTGGCGATTAATAAGCAAGATAATGAAGCCTTTGAACGAGTAGTAAATATCCCGCCGCGTGGCATTGGTAAAGTTTCATTAGATAAATTACGCGAGTTTAGTGAAACAACTAATGACTCTTTATTTATGACCGCCAAAGCCGCGGTGGATGATAAGATGATCACTGGCAAGGCGCGCGCTGGATTATTGGATTTTATAGAAATAATTGAAGAAATTTCTGCGATAGCGTTAACTGCGTCGGTAACTGAAATCGTAGAATTGGTAGTGCGGCGTAGTGGCTTGTTAGCGTATTTTAATGCGCAGCTAGGTGAACGTTCGCAAAACAAAGCTGAAAACTTAGAGGAACTGGTTAGCGCTACG